>JALHUR010000358.1 GCA_022867325.1 Candidatus Aminicenantota bacterium
GGCGCTCCAACGGACGTAAGTCCGTGGAGCTTCGGGGCGGGGACGAGAAGCGACACTTTTGTACTCAGCCCCTTTAGAGGGGATGGGGCTGAGTGGGCTCAGGGTTAACCCTGAGCAAGCCCCGGCATTCATGCACTCACGAACCGGAAACGGTTCATGAGTACTGGCGCTCCAATCAGCATTAGTCCGTGGAGCTTCGGCCGGGGAGCAGCCTTGCAGCACTCATGGCTTCAATGAGTGTCGATGGGTTGACTTTGGCCGCCGCATCCCTTATAAAAGAAGGGCGACATGGGCCGTCACCTCGATTGCATCGATTCCTGTTTTAACCCCGAATATCCCTGGTTTTCTTGCGCACGGAGAGGACCCGTCTTGGAGATTGGATAAAGGAGAACACTCATGATCAAGAAACGATGGCTTTCGACCGGCCTCCTGCTTCTGGCCGTCCTGGCCTTCGGCGGCGCCTTCGGCCTGAGCAGCCAGGACAGGACCGGCTGCCAGGATTGCCGGAGCGACGTGCCCGAAAACTGCACCGTGATCATGGTCGGGAGGCTCGCTTCGAGCGACGGATCGGTCATGACGACCCATACCTGCGACTGCGGCCATTGCGACTGGACATTCCGGGTCGTCCCTGCCGCCGACCGTCCGGCCGGGGAGACGCGCAAGATCTTCCACGTCGACCAGATGGGGTATTGGCCGCCCGAGAAAGGCTTGAAGTGGGACCGGGTCCCGATCGACAACCTGACCGGCCTCGAGATCCCCCAGGTCCCCCACACCTACGGCTACATCCACGGCAACTTCGGCTACATGAACGACGCCCAGCTCGCGATCGGCGAGTCCACGATCGGCTGCCGGAAGCGCATGGAAAATCAGACGGCCACGCCCAAGTTCGACAGCACCATGCTGACCCTCGTAGCCATGGAGCGGGCTTCAACCGCCAGGGAGGCGATCAAGCTCATGGGCGAGCTGGCCGAGAAGCACGGCTACGGCGGCACGGACACGGGCGAGATGCTGGCCGTCGCCGACACCAAGGAGGTCTGGCACTTCGAGATCATGCCGGTCGGCCCGCTTTGGACTCCCCAGAGCGGGAAGCCGGGCGCCGTCTGGTGCGCCCAGCGGGTCCCGGACGACCAGGTCGCGGTGTGCCCCAACGAATCGCGGATCGGGGCGATCGACCTTAAGAGCCCGGACTTCTTCCTGGCCTCGCCCAACGTCATTAATCTGGCGGTCGAGATGGGCTTCTACGACCCGAAGAGCGGCCAGCCCTTCAATTGGGCGAAGGCCTATAATCCGGATCCCTCGAGCGCCGCCAACACGGCGGGGTCCCGGGTCCGGGTCTGGCGTTTTCTGGACCTGACCGCTCCGTCGAGGAAGTTCAGCCCTGAAACGCCCAATGCCGACCTGCCCTTCTCGGTCAAGCCCGATAAAAAGCTTTCCGCTTACGATGTCATGGTCATGACCCGCGACAAGTGCGAGGGGACGCCCTACTGGCCCGGGCGCGGCATCCAAGGCGGGCCGTTCTCCAACCCGAATTACCTCCCCTACGGCTTCGAGCTCGAGGGCAAGAAATACAACCTGCCCCGGGTCATCGGCGTCAACCGGGCCGAGTATGTGACCGTGACCCAGAGCCGGGGCTGGCTCCCCAACCCGATCGGCGGCCTGGTCTGGCTGGCCTGGGGGGCGCAGGACACCTCCTGCTTCATGCCCCTTTACGGCGGGATTAAAATGATTCCGCGCTCCTTCGAGATCGGCGACCATTATGAGTTCGATCGGGATTCGGCGCGCTGGGCCTTCGACTACGTGGATTTTCACGCCCAGGTCGTCTATGCTCAAGCCATCGAGGATATCCGACAGGCCCAAGTCGCCTACGAGAAGAGCGCCTTCGACCGGACGCCGACCATCGATGCATTCGCGACGGATCTCTATAAAAAGGACCCGGCCCTCGTCTCTCAATTCCTGACCGAATACTGCCTGACCAACGCCGAGCGCGTCGTCAACGCCTGGTGGAAGCTGGGGGACGATCTTCTGGTCAAGTACAAGCACATGTGGGTCTACGACAGCAAGGCGAAAAAACGGATGCCCCTGAAGTTCCCAGACTGGTGGCTCAAGCTCCTGGTCGAGTACAACAAGCGACGCGGCCAATGGTGGGCGGACTGTGAAGATGAAGCATGGGGCCAAGACGTGAACCTAGAAGAGCTATTTGGGCAACGCGCGGGCGAGCCTGGGTACACCTTCGACGATGTACTCCCCATGTACCGCAAGGCCGTCGCGTTCAAGGCGTCGATACCAGCGATCAAGCGTGAGATTGCCAC
>JALHUR010000359.1 GCA_022867325.1 Candidatus Aminicenantota bacterium
CCCGTAAGACTGAAGCTCTACAGACATACGTCCATGGGATCTACCCTTTGCAGGCGTTGGAGCGCCTGTCCCCGAAGCGGGGAATTCGCTATTCCTCCACGGACTATCGTCCGTGGAATCCCGCGAAGGGGATTGAGCCTCATTGTTTATTTTATCAAATAATGCGTCCCTAGATGCAAGGTTTCCGGGTCCCGGCCGTTTCACGCGGAGAATTGACGGAACCGGCGGCCTGCGATATATTCGATATCGTAATCGAGGAGGAATCATGAAACGGAAAGACTTCATCGCATGGAACGCGGCGCTCCTGGGCGGCCTGGTCCTGCCCTTGAAGGGACGGACGGCGGCTTCGCCGGAAGAGATCGGCCAGGCAGCCGCGGCGGGTAACGAGGATGCCCTCTGGGAGGTCGTCCGGGACCAGTTCCTTTTGGACCCCGAATGGACCTTCCTGAATTTCGGCGGGCTCGGGGCCTGTCCCCTGCCGGTCCTCAACAGCCTGATCGAGTGGAACCAGGTCGAGGAGCGGGCCCCCAGCGCGGGACACGACGAAAAGCTTTGGAACGGGGTCAAGGAGAGGCTGGCCAAGCTCCTGGGGAAATCCTGCCGGATGGAGGACCTGGCCCTGATCGGAGGAGCGACCGAGGGAGTCAACACGATCGTCAACGGCCTGCCTCTCAAGAAGGGAGACGAGGTCATCACCTCGACCCACGAGCACGTCGCCGTCAACTCGGCCCTCCTCAACCGGAGGTATAAGGACGGGATCGTCATCCGGCTGTTCGAACCGGACATGGCCAGCGGTCCGGGCAACGTCGGCCGCATCGCCAAGCTCATCAACGGCCGCACCCGGCTCATATTCATCAGCCACGTCACCTGTTCGACCGGCCAGCGCTTCCCCGAAAAAGAGATCGCCGACCTAGCCCGGGCGCGCGGCATCTGGTTCGCCCTCGACGGCGCCCAGGCCCCGGTCAACGTCCCGTTCGATATCGTCGACTGCGGGGTCGATTTCTATACCTGCAGCACCCACAAGTGGGTCATGGGGCCGAAGCGGACGGGATTCCTCTATGTCCGCCAGGGGTTGCTCGACACGCTGCGGCCCCAGATCTTGGGCGGCGGGAGCTCCGAACGGCAGGACATCTGGAAGCAGGAGCTGATCCTCTACCCGACAGCCCAGCGCTACGAATACGGAACCCAGAATGACGCGCTGTTTTACGCCATGGGCAAGGCCGTCGATTTCGTACGGGCGATCGGCGTCGAACGGATTTGGGCCCGCGGCCGCTCGATGGCCGAACGCTTCTACGAGGGGCTGAAATACATCCCGGGCGTCGAGAGGCTCTCGCCCGAAGAAGAGGCTTATCGCTCCTGCATGATCGGGTTCAGGATGAAGACGCACGATTACACGGTCGTCAACGATCACTTGGCCAAGGATAAGATCCGGGTCCGGGGCGTGACGGAAGGAAAGCTCAACTCGATCCGCGTCTCCTTTTTCCTCAACAACCGGATGGAGGACGTGACCAAGATCCTGGAGTCTCTTAAAAAGCTGGCCGGTTAGGTTGCGAATCCCTATTTAAGCTTCTCCCTCCAGGCCCAGTCGTCGTCCTTTTCCATGACAAGCTGGGTGATCGCATAGGTACTCCGCCCCCCATCATCCTTTTCGTTAGATCCGAAGCTGTAGATGAGCAACCCATTGTTCTCAACCTTGCAGACGAGCGGCTTTCCGGTAAAGGGGTCGATGGGAAGCTCGTCGAGGATCTCCGGGACCAGTGCTTCCAAATTCTCCGGATACCTTCCATTAATATTTTTATAGATCTTACAGGCCAGGCCGGCTTTTGTCGTCAGCATTAAGGCTTCGAAGGCCGCTTCTTTCAAGAAGACGCTCTCGAAGTCGGTTGAAAGAATTCCCGGCAGCCTTAGATACCAGGGGGCCGGCTTCGGCTTCCGGCTCGGATCTCGATCCATCTCTTTGATCCTAAAAAAAGGCATGCCGATCCGCTGTTCGACCTCCAGGAACTGTCCTTGACGCCATACGATTTCGGCTTTTAGAAACGGCCTGGCCAGCCAATAGAAGAATCGTTTGCCGCCGATGCCCGCCTTGTCCGCCTCCGCAAGCACGTCCTGGTCACCCCTGATAAGACCCAAGCCGTGCTCTAAGCTGAATATCCTCACGGACTGGGCGCAACGCGCAAATTTCTTTCGCCAGGATGGGACGTCCATCTCCTTAATCCAAGCGGACAAGGTCTCCGAATCGAGATCCCGTCCGCTGGCGATTCGGTTGAAGCAGATGAGAAGCGACTTCATGTCGACCAGGGCGATCAGAGTCTGGAAAAGCATGGGCTCATCCATGAGCTTCCGGACAAAATTCATGCCGAGCCGGCACTGCTCCAGTCCTCCCTTGGCCTGCCCGGATTCGGCCCTGAGGACAGCGTCGATTCCAAGAAGACGCACGGCTTGGATCAACTTGATCGCATTGGGTTGTCCGATGAAATAGAAAGGTTTCGTCCAATCCCCAAAGCGAAAACACGTTTTTTGGGATGCCTCATTTATGAATTCTAACACTCTTCGATTTTTCTCGATGAGCCTATCCCGTGTTGCCCGTGAGGCCTCATTGATGGGCTCTCCATTAAAGATCGTTTCCAGCGTCTTATTCAATACCGCGCGGTCCGAGGGGATCGGCTCAAATAAAATCTCCGCGGCTTTCCATAAGACCGCCGCATTGTCGGTATCATCGCAGGTTGGAGCGAGATCTCGATGGGTCAGCGGCACGCCGTCGGCCTTAGCCTGCGCGAGGTAGTGCTGAAGTTTTCTTCCCATGGTGTAGTTTAGGACCGCCCGGATCGAGAGCCCCACCGTTAGGATGGCAAGCAGGAAAATTGATGCTTTAATTAATACTTTTCGAATTCTCATAGCCTTCGAATTCCTCCTTTAAAAACGCCGCCAATTCCCGGCGGACGGCGTTGATATCTTCGCGCTGAACGAGCATCATTCTCCGCCCGACGAGCAGCTCTGAGCCTATCGTATCCCCGGAGACTTCAGCCCAGGCGAGCG
>JALHUR010000033.1 GCA_022867325.1 Candidatus Aminicenantota bacterium
AAGGGCGCCTAATCCTCGAGGGTTTCCTGGATGATGTCCTTGAGGGTGATGATGCCCTGGAGCCGGTCGTCCCGGTCCACGACGGGCAGGGCCATGAACTTGTATTTCTTGAAGAGCTTGACCACATCCTCGATGTCCTGGCCGGGCTCGACCGTGATCAAGCGAGGGTTCATGAACTCGGCCACGGGCGTGCTCTTGTCGCAGATGATGAGGTGGCGCAGGGTGGACACGCCCAGCAGCCGCCGCTCATTGTCGGTGACGTAGATATAGGACACGGAGTCCAGGGGATAGGTCGTTTTGCGGAATTCCTCGATGGCCTGGCCGATGGTCTGTTCGCGGTCCAGCGAGATATAGTCCTTGGTCATCAGGCTTCCGGCCGTGCCCTCCTTATGCCGGAGCAGCTCGACCAGGGCGTCCCGGGAGGGCTTTTCCATGGTCCGGATCAGGTTCTGTTTCTGCTCCTCGGGCAGGTCGAACAGCAGGTCGGTGGCCTCGTCCGGGGCCATCTCTTCCAGGATGTCCGAGGCGCTTTCGGCCGGGGCCGCCTCGAGCAGCCGGACCTGAAGCCTGGGATCGACTTCCTCCAGCGTTTCGGCCGCGGTCTCCACGTCCAGGGACTTGAACAGGCGGTCCCGGTTGCCCCGGTCCAGCTCTTCCAGGATATCGGCCAGTTCCGAAGGGTGGAGGTCGCGGATGTTGTTGCCGGCCACGTTCAGCTTGAGGTCCTGGTTGCGCAGGTCGCTGACAAGGGGTTGGATGTATTTCCAGGAGATCAGTTTTTCCTTGATCTGGAAGGAGAAAAAGAACCCGGTGAAGGCATCCACGGCCTTCAGCCAGCCCAGCCGGCGGATGAGCCCCCGCAGGCCGAAATCGACGTGGACAATGTGGAGGTCCTTGTTGACCCCCAGGAGATGGATGTCGTTGACCCTCTCGATTTTAGCTCCGAACGTGTCCACAACCTGCTTATCCAGAAGCTCTTCCCGGATGAGAAGCTCGTCGGGTCCGACCTGGAGGGGGTGGAAGTGCTCCTCGGCGCCGGGCCGGAGGACGATGCGGCTCCCGGTCACGGAATCGACCTGGGCCCAGTCCAGCTCCAAGGGCTTCTTCTTCCTCCTGGGTTTGATGACCAGCGACGACATCCTGGGGAAAAGCTCTCCCATCCGGACTTTGAGGTCGGCCAGCTTGCCGAATGACCGGCCCTCGGCGTTGATGACCGCGCGGTCCAGGATGCGGGAGAGATAGACGAACATCTTCAGCCCCGGTTCCTCGAGGACTTTTTCCGGCTGGTTGTTGGCCATGGTCATTCGTTTCCTCGGCGCCGTCACCTCTTCAGGGCACTCAGCAGCTGATTGAGGAGCAGCATCGCGGTCAGGCCGACGAGGACGATCGTCCCGGTCCAGCCGACCGCGTTCTGGAACTTGTTGTTGACGTGCTCGCCCATGATCTTCCGGTTGTTGACCATGCGGATCATGGAGGTGAGGACAACGGGCAGGAGCATGGCGTTGAGGACCTGGGTCCAGATGGTGATGGCGATGAGCGGGGCGTCGGGAGCCAGGATGATCAGGACCGAGACGGTCATGATGAAGGCGAAAAGGGCGTAGAATTGGGGGGCTTCCTGGATTTTCTTGTTGATGCCGGCCTCGAAGCCGAAGGCCTCGCAGACAAAAAAGGCCGTGGCCAGGGGGAGGATGGTCGCCGAGAAAACGGAGGCGATGAACAACCCGAAGGCGAACAGCTGGGCGGCGAAGGCCCCGGCAAAGGGCTTGAGGGCCAGGGCCGCGTCCTTGGCTTCGTTGATGACCAGCCCGTTTTTATTCAGGGTCGCGGCGCAGGCGACCATGATGAAGAAGGCCACGACCACGGTGGCCGTGCATCCGATGATGACATCCCACAGGGCGTATTTGTAATCCTGGATCTTGATCCGTTTCTCGATGACGGCCGACTGCATGTAGAACTGCATCCAGGGGGCGACGGTCGTTCCGACGATCCCCAGGACCATGCTCAAGTACCCGGTGTCGAAATGCATCTCGGGCCGGATGACGGCCCGGCCGATCTCGCGCCAATCCGGCTTGGCCAGGACGGCCGAGATGATGTAGGACAGGAGGCAGAAGCTGAAGAAGAGGAAGATGCGTTCGGCGGTCTTGTAATCCCTTTTGGTCACGAGCAGCCAGACGGCGACCGCCACCAGCGGGACCGAGATGTATTTGCTGACGCCGAAGATCATCAGACTGCCGGCCACCCCGGCGAATTCGGTGGCCGTATTGCCGATATTGGCGGTCACCAGCCCGATGAAGATGAACAAGGTCACCTTGACCCCGAAGCTCTCCCGGATCAGGTCGGCCAGTCCCTTGCCGGTCACGATCCCCATCCGGGCGTTCATCTCCTGGACCACGACCAGAAGCAGGAAGGAGGGGACGAGGGTCCAGAGGAGCTTGTTGCCGTAGACGGCCCCGGCCACCGAGTAGGTGGTGATCCCGCCCGCGTCGTTGTCGACGCTTCCGGTGATGATGCCGGGACCGAGGATGGCCAGGAAGAGAAGAAAGCTCCTGACGCGGGGGTTCTGTTTGACGGCGCTGAATACGCTCATGATCTGACGCCTTGGGCCGATCGTCCTCGGACATACGGGCCGTTGAACGGCAAGGGTGCTTATAACATAGGAGAAATTTCGTGTCAAACCCTCGACACTTCTATGATGGCGAAACGCAAGCCCCCCGCGGCTTTTCTTTTTTCTTCATCTTCTTTCCTTCTTATGGCTGCCTCGGTTTCTTGAACCACCCTTCTATCCGCGCCTCTGAGCGCACTGTAATATC
>JALHUR010000360.1 GCA_022867325.1 Candidatus Aminicenantota bacterium
CGGCGACGCATTCTTTATGAAGCTGACGCCCTACGGCTTCGTCACCAAGGTTGCTCCCGATGGCTTGAGTCCGGGCTTTTTGAACGAATAGAGCAGTACGAGGGCGAACCGCCGGGCCGAATAAAAAAGTGTCGCTTCTCATCACCGTGGCGAACGGGTCAGGAGGGGCAGAAAAACGGGGGGCTCAGAAATAGAAGATGAGCCCGACCCCGGAATTGGCCAGACCCCAACGCTTGGACGTTCCGTCCGTCTTGCCCTTGGCCTCGCGCTCGAACGTCTGGTGAGTGTAGCCGAATCCGACTTCGCCGAATAGGGAAAAATGCTCATTGAGCGGGGTTTGGACGCCGAGGATGGCGCTTCCTTGCCAGATATTCCCCGAGCCGTTCCGCTCGATGTCCTTTTGCTTTTCGACCGAGAGGTCCGAGGTGTTCCGCGCATAATTGACGTTCAACCCCGAATAGACCGAGAAATCCTCGGCCTTGAGGACATAATAGTGAAGCCCCAGTCCGAAGCTCAGGTGCGTCGTGTCTTTCTCGGTCTTGACCTTGCGTGGGGCCCCTTGGACACGGGCCTCGCCTTTGGTTTCGGATTCGACGCTCGTCTGGACGAAGCCGATCGAAGGACGCAGCGCGAGCCGGCCCGAGATGTGATAGGTCAGGCCGATCCGGGGAGCCGGGTCGACCCGCAGGTTGAGGCCGAGCCGTCCGGCCTCCTGGGCGGCCGCCAGGGAAGCGACCAAGACAATTCCCGCGAACAGTGCAACGATCTTTCTCATCCTTGACCTCCTTACGTCTATACGTCTATTGGACAACCGGAGGGGATGATCCTTTGCGGACGGAGAGGCTTTTCCCGCTATGAACCTATCGGGAGGGGTTCCGTATAATACTTTAAGCTTATTTGGAATAGAGAGGAGTTGCCTATGACCGTGAAGAGAGGCCTGATCCTATGCGCCGGGCTCCTGCTCCTCGTTTTCGCGCGAGGCGCCGCCGCCCCCCAGGACGAGGATGTCAAGCCGCTGCTCGCCCAACTCGAGAAGGCGGGAGGGCTCAAGGAACATCCCGACGCCAACGCCTTGGTCGTCTTCGAGGATTATCGGTCGGACTACGAAGAAGACGGCCGGTTCACATCGCGGGAGCACAGCCTGGTCAAGATCCTGACCGACAAGGGCCGCCAGGATCTGGCCACCCGGAAGGTCCCCTACCACAAGCGCTACAACACGGTCCGGGTCCCCTTGGCCCGCGTCATTAAAAAAGACGGCCGGGTCGTACCGGTCCCGCCCGAATCGATCAAGGACGGTACGATGGCCGAAACCCAGCAGATGAACATCCTCGAGGAGAACTTCCGGAGGTTGAACATCACCATTCCCCAGCTCGAGACCGGCGACGCGGTCGAGCTGATCATCGAGACCGTATCCCAGCCCCTCGTCAAGAACCACTACAACGACATCCTTATCTTTCAGGGCCTGGAGCCCATCCTGAGGAAGGAAGTCGTCATCAGCGGACCCGTTTCCCGCCCGCTCCGCTTCGTCGTCAAGAACGGCCGGTTGGATTTCAGCAAAGCCGAAAAGGACGGGCGCCTGATCTACAGTTGGAAGACCATCAACCAGCCCAAGATCGAGATGGAGCCGGCCATGGTCTCGGTGGCCGATGTCGCCCTCAAGGTCGTCGCCAGCACCTTCAAGGACTGGGAGGAACTCTCCCGCTATGGGGCGAGTCTCAATGTCGGGAAAACCGAACCGAGCGAGGCCCTCCGGGCCAAGGTCCAAGAGCTCGTCCAAGGCCTGGCCGCAGACGAGGAGCGGATTATGGCCGTCTTCCGCTACGTCTCGCAGAAGATCCGCTACATGGGCTCCTCGATGGACCTGGGAGCCTTCATCGAACCCCACCCAGCCTCCTACACCTTCGAGAAGCAGTACGGCGTCTGCCGGGACAAGTCCCTCCTGATGATGACCATGCTCCGGGAGATCGGGATTAAATCCTACGACACGATCATCAACATCTCGGCCCGGATCGAGCCCGAGATCCCGGTCATCTTCTTCGAACACGCCATCTGCGCCGTCGTCCTCAAGGACGGCCGGATCGTCTATATGGACCCGACCCTCGAGCTCAGTTCCGAGTTCGGAGAGAGCTATGTCGGCGGCCGCTACGTCCTGAGCCTGGACGAAAAAGGCCATGGCCTGGTCCCGGTGTCTCCGACCCCGGCCGAGCGAAGCCTGGGGCTCATCCGCTCCGAGACGAAAGCCCTCGAAGACGGGGGGATCGAAGGCCATGTTCGGATCGGGGGGAAGGGCTTCTACGACTTCGCCCTGCGCAGCATTTCCAACTCCGTCCCGGCCTACCAATTCCCGATGATCTGGCAGCAGCTGGGCCAGCTTCTAACGCCCGGCCTCAAGGTCGAGAACGTCAAGCCGACCGATTTCGCCGACCTGACCAAGCCCTATGAGATCGGTTTCGACTTCAAGGCGGCGGGTTACGCCGTCGACGCCGGCCGTCTCCGGATGCTCAAGGTTCCGCTCGCCTCGTTCGCTTTCGACGTTATCTCGATCGGGATCTTCCAGGCCCTGACCGACCGCCCTGAAAGAAAATATCCGATCTTCCTGTTTACGCCGCGCGGATCCGTCCAGGAAGAGCGCATCGCGATTCCCGCCGGCTGGTCCGTCAAAGCCGTCCCCGATCCGATCGAGGCGCGCGAGGGGCCGATCCGGCTCTCCCTGTCGGCGCGGGCCGAGGCCGGGGCCGTCGTTTTCCGGAGCGATTTCCGGATCGAGAAATCGAGCCTCGACCCGGACGACTACCAATCCCTGCGCAA
>JALHUR010000034.1 GCA_022867325.1 Candidatus Aminicenantota bacterium
CCGGACCATGGCGAAGCAGTCCCGGGGCCGCGTCCCGTTTTCGAGGGCGATCCGGTTGGCCGCCGTGATCGTCGGGCCGTCGGCCAGGGGATCGCTGAAGGGGATTTGGATTTCAATCAGGTCGGCGCCCTGCCCGGCCATCGTTTCCACGATCGTCCGGCTCGTCGCCGGATCGGGGTAACCGGCCACGACATGGGTCATGAGGAGAAGCCGCTCCCGGTTCCGGAATCGCGCCGCGATTTCATTCGTCATGATCGACCTCGCTCTTGAGAAAAGCCAGCCAGCCGTCGCGGTCCAGGGCTTTGGCCGCGATAAAAAGATCCTTGTCCCCGCGCCCCGAGATATTGATGCTCATGATCGCCTTCCCGCCCAGCGAGGAGGCCGCTCGAATCCCGTAGGCGACGGCATGGGCGGACTCGAGGGCCGGGATGATCCCTTCCTCCCGGCAGAGCGTCCGGTAGCCGTCGAGGGCGTCCCGGTCGTCGGCTGAGACGAATTCGACCCGACCCCGATCGCGGGCGTCGGCCAGCTCCGGCGATATCCCGGCGTAGTCGAGCCCGGCGCTGATGGAGTGGGTGGGGAGGACTTGGCCGTCCTCGTCCTGGAGGAAATAGGATTTGTATCCCTGGACGATCCCCGGCCGCCCGCGCGGGCCGAACCTCAGGGCGTTCTGGCCCGGCCCGCTCCCCCGGCCGCCGGCTTCGACGCCGATACAGCGGACGCCGGGATCGCGGAGAAAGGGATGGAAGAGGCCGAGGGCGTTGGAGCCCCCGCCGACGCAGGCGACCAGGACGTCGGGCCGGCGGCCTTCCCGCCGCCGGATCTGCCGCCCGACTTCGCGGCCGATGACGGATTGGAATTCCCTGACGATGAGGGGATAGGGAAACGGCCCCAAGGCCGAACCCAGCAGATAGTGGGTCGTGTCGAAGTGCTCGACCCAATATTTAAGGGCGGCGTTGACCGCGTCCTTGAGGGTCTTCGTTCCGTCCCGGACGGGAACGACCTCGGCCCCCATCTGTTTCATGCTGAAGACGTTCGGCTGCTGGCGCTTGATGTCGGTTTCGCCCATGAAGACCTTGCAGCCCAGGCCGAATTTGGCCGCCCCGGCCGCCGTGGCCAGCCCGTGCTGCCCGGCCCCGGTCTCGGCGACGACGGCGCTCTTCCCCATTTTCTTGGCCAGCAGGAGCTGGCCCAGAACGTTGTTGATCTTGTGGGCGCCGGTGTGGGCCAGGCTTTCGAGCTTCAGGTAGATCCGGCCCCCGCCGGCCTTCCGGGTCAGGTTCTCGGCGAAGTAGAGGGGTGTCGGCCGTCCGGCGTAGTCCCTGAGCAGGGCGGCCAACTCCGCCTTGAAGGCGGAATCCTTCCGGAGCCGGAAGAAGGCTTCCTCCAACTCCTCGAGGGCGGGGATGAGCATCTCGGGCACGAAGCGCCCTCCGTAACTCCCGAAGAAGCGCCGGCGTCGTTCGTTCTTGTGCGCGTTCATGTCTCTTGTCCTGGATTGAGTTTTCGGGAAAGGCGTTTCCAGATATCGAAAAACCGCGTCATGGTCTCCTCGCATTTTTTCCCAGGATATTTTTCCAAAGAGCTGCAGACGTCCACGGCAAAGGGGCCCAGCGCCGCCGTCCGCTCGAGATTATCCGGGCCGATCCCGCCGGCGATCACGATTCTTGTCCCGTCCGCGATCGCCCGCCGGGCGATCTCGGGATCGAAGGAAATCCCCGTCCCGCCGTAGCGGCCATCGACCCGCGCATCGAGGAGGATCACGGCGTCCTTGTAGAGTCCGATTTCGCGAAGGGCGGCCCCGGGCTCTCGGACCCGGACCGCTTTCCAATAGGGCAACCCGAGCTCCCGGCAATAATCCGGAGACTCGTCGCCGTGGAGTTGGGCGACGTCGAGGCGGCACTCTTCGAAAACGCGCCGGACCGTCCCGATCGCCTCGTTGACGAAGACCCCGACGCGGCGGGCGCCCGTGGGTTGGTTGTGACGAGATAGGCGGCCCGCCCGGGCTCTATAAAGCGTGGAGATGTCCGGCTGAAGTTGAACCCGACATAGTCGGCGCCCAGCTCGTCCGCCAAGCGGAGGTCCGGGGCGTTGGTCAGTCCGCAGATCTTAAGCCGGGCCATGGATCATCTCCTTCAACGCATGTCCGGGGCGCTCCTGCTTCAGGAGGTGCTCGCCGACGAGGGCGCCGGCGAACCCGGCAGCATTTAGTGCGCGAAGCTGCTCGGCGGACCCGATGCCCGATTCGCTGATGACGAGGATTCCGGCCGGGATCGAGCTCCGGAGCTTCAGGGAACGAGTCCAGTCGACGCTGAAGTCCCTCAGGTTCCGGTTGTTGATGCCGATGATCCGGGGATCGGCGTCGAGGGCCCGCTCGAGATCGGCTTCGTCATGGACCTCGACCAGCGCTTCCATGCCCAGCGACCGGCAGGACCGGACGAGGAGGCCGAGCTCGTCCCCGCTCAGTATCGCGGCGATGAGCAGGATGAAGTCGGCTCCCAGGTTGAAGGACTCGAAAACCTGGAAGGGATGGATGATGAAATCCTTGCGCAGGACGGGAAGGGCCACGGCGTCTCGGACGCGCCGCAAGGTCTCCTTCTCGCCGAAGAAAAAGTTCTTCTCGGTCACGACCGAGATTGCGCCGGCGCCTCCCGCCTCGTAGTCCCGGGCCAGCCGGGCGGGATCGAAATCCGTCCGGATGATCCCCCGGGACGGCGAGCCTTTCTTGATTTCGGCGATCACGGTGAAGGAGGCGGCCAGGGCGGCCGCGATGTCCCGGGGCGGCGTCCGCTCGACGAGCGGGAACGACAAGGGCGAGAAGCTTTCGAAACGGCGGCCCTCCTCCGCGCGGATCCTGTCCACGATCAGGACGAGAATATCGGGTGTTTCAACGGCTGGTGGCGGCAATCAGGTCCTCCAGTTTTTTTAGCGCGGCGCCGCCGTCGATGGCAGCTTCGGCCTTGATAACCCCCTCCCGCAGGTCGTCCGCCATCCCGGCCAGGACGATGGCGGCGGCGGCGTTGAGGACGACCACGTCGCGGGCCGGTCCGGGCTTGCCGCCCAGGACGCCCAGGACGATTTCGCAGTTGGCGTTCAGATCGCCCCCGGCCAGGTCGGCCGGACGGCAGGGAGAGAAGCCGGCGTCCTCGGGACGGATGATCGTGTCGCGGATCCAGCCGTCGCGGACCTCGGAAACGAAGGTCGGGCCGGTCAGCGTGATTTCGTCGAGCCCGTCGCTCCCATGGACGACCATGGCCCGTTTGACGTCCAGCTCGACCAGCACCGCGGCGATTTTCGGCCGCAGGGAATCCGAGAAGACGCCGACGATTTGGGCGTCCGCGCCGGCCGGGCTCGTCAGCGGGCCGAGGATGTTGAAGACGGTCCGGACGCCGATCTCGGCCCGGACCGGGACGGCGTGCTTCATCGAGGCGTGAAGCCGGGGCGCGAACAGGAAGGCGATCCCGACCTCCTCCAGGGCCCGGCTCATGACTTCGGCCGGGACGACGATATTCACGCCCAGGGCTTCGAGCAGGTCGGCGCTCCCGCAGCGCGAGGTGACCGAGCGGTTGCCGTGCTTGGCCACGGCCACCCCGGCGCCGGCGGCGACGAACGCGGCGCAGGTGGAGATATTGAAGGTGCCCCGGCCGTCTCCGCCCGTCCCGCAGGTGTCGAGGACCGGCCGGCCGACGGGCCTCCTGAAGGCCGCGGCTTTCCTCCTCATGACGCGGGCGAATCCCGCGATCTCCGGCACGGTCTCGCCTTTCCAAGCCAGCGCCGTCAGAAGGGCGGCGATCTGGGCGGGGGTGGCGGCCCCGGCGGCGATCTCCTCCATGGCGGTCTCGGCTTCGGATATGTCAAGGTCGTCCCGCCCCATGACCTTGCGGATGGCGCTTTGGATGGAGGAGCGCCGGGGAGAGGGATCGACGAAGTTGGCCAGGATCTGCATCCCGGCCTCGGTCCCGACCGATTCGGGGTGGAACTGAACGCCTTCCAGACTGAACGTCCTGTGGCGAAGGCCCATGATTTCGCCGTCTTCGGTCCAGGCCGAGACCTCGAGCTCGGCGGGCAGGCCGGTCTTACGGACGGCCAGCGAGTGATAGCGGACGGCGCGGAAGGGAGTTTTCAGGCCGGCGAAGACCCCCTTGCCGTCGTGGTAGATCTCGGAGTGTTTGCCGTGGACGATCTCGGCGGCGGGGCCGATCTCCCCGCCCAGGGCCGCCGCGATGGCCTGATGGCCCAGGCAGATGCCGAGGATCGGAATCCGGCCCATGAGCTCGCGGATCAGGGGAACGGTCAGGCCGGCCTTGTCCGGGGTCCCCGGGCCCGGCGAGATCACGATGTGGGAGGGATTGAGGGCGGCCGCCTCGGCGACGGTCAGCGCGTAGTTGCGCCGGACTTCAACCTCCCGGCCGAGCTTGCGGAGGGCCTGGTAGTAGTTGTAGGTGAAGGAATCGAAATTGTCGATGAGCAGGATCATTTTATCCTCCGGAGGCGGCCCGCTCGATCGCCTGGAAGAGGGCGCGGGCCTTTTGGACGCTTTCCTCGTATTCGGATTCGGGCCGGGAATCGGCCACGATGCCGGCCCCGGCCTGGACGACGGCGCGGCGGCCCTGGACGAGGATCGTCCGGATCGTGATGCAGGAATCGAAGCTGCCGTTGAAACCGAGATAGAACACCATCCCCCCGTAGGGACCGCGCCGGCGGCCCTCGACGGAGGAGATGATTTCCATGGCCCGGATCTTGGGGGCGCCGGTCAGGGTCCCGGCCGGGAAGACCGCCCGGATGACGTCGAACACGTCGTAGGCCTTGTCCAGCTCGGCCTTGACCGTGGAGACGATGTGCATGACGTGGGAGTATTTCTCGACGGCCATGAAGTCGGTCACCTCGACGCTGCCGGGGGCCGCCACCCGGCCCAGGTCGTTGCGGGCGAGGTCGACGAGCATCATATGCTCGGCCCTCTCCTTGGGGTCGGCGATGAGCTCCCGGGCGAGCCGGGTGTCCTCGGTCAAGTAGGCGCCCCGCGGCCTGGTGCCGGCGATCGGCTTGGTCAGGAGTTCGCCGTTCTGGACCTTGACCAGGACCTCGGGGGACGACCCGACGAACTGGAAGCCGCCGAAATCCAGGAAAAACAGGTAGGGCGAGGGATTGATCATGCGCAGGGCTTGGTAGATGGAGAAGGGCGGAACGTCGGTCTCGGCCGAAAATCGTTGGGAGATGACGGCCTGGATGATGTCCCCGTCGCGGATGTGTTTTTTACAGGTCTCGACGCCGGCCAGAAATGCGTCCTTGGGAGTTTCCGGCATTAGGCGGGGGAGCGGCCCTGAGGGCCGGGCGGCCGGGAGGTCGAGCGGGCGCTGCAGCAAGCGGACGGTCTCTTCGATCAGGGCCAGGGCCCGGGCGTATTCGCGGCCGGGATCGGAAGAGGGGAAGGTTAGGGCGATCAGAAAAAGAGATCGTTTGACCGAGTCGTAGACGAGCAGCATCTCGGGGATGACCAGGACGCCGTCGGGGATTCCGTCCGCGTCCGGGAAGATGGGGACATTTTCGAAGTAGCGGATCGCCTCGTAGCCCAGGTAGCCGATCGTCCCGCCGAAAAACGGGGGAGCCCCTCGTAGGTCGGCGACCGGAGGGCGTTCATATAATCGCGGACTTCGTCGAGCGGGTTGGCGTTCGACGTCATCCGCCGGGGCGGCCGCCCCGAGTCGTCCTCGATGACGATTTTACGGCCGATCAGTGTGATGCGGGTCTTCGTCCCGCGGGCGATAAATGAATACCGTCCCACGTTCTCGCCGCGTTCGATCGACTCCAGCAGAAACTGGCCCCCGCATTTCAGGAACAGCGACAACGGGGTTTCGAAGTCGGCGCGGATTTCCCGGGCGACCGGAATTACCGTGAACGAGAGGGCGTCGCGCCGGTAGGTGTCTTCGTCGGGTATGATCATGGATGCTTCCTCCTGGTCCGGATTTCGGGAGAGACAAGGACAGACGTCTCCCGCGTGGAAAAAAGACGAAAGGGGACTGTCTTATCGGGCGGCGGGGACCGCCCAGGACCAGAGGCGGAAGCCGGGACGGACGGAGAGGGACACGACGTCGGGAAGAGACGCTGCATGTCCTCGCAAAATCATGCGCCTTTAATACCAAATTCCTCTGTCGCTGTCAAGGCCGCGCTTGATATTGGAAGAGGTCTTTCGCTCCAAGGTTGACTTGGCGCCGGTTTAAATAATACAATAAATCGTAAATACGGTATCCAATCGAGCGGAAACCGAATGAGGAGAACGGGGAGCGGGGAAGAGAAAATAACGGTGACGAGAGCCGTCCCCCTTTGGCTTAGGGCGGCGTTTGGGATAGTTTTCGCGCTATTGCTGACCGGGGGCGTCTTATTTTACCGCGCTCAGGAACAAAGCCTGCGGATTGACGCGGAGAGCGACCTTCAACCCGTTGCGGAGTTGAAGGTCGGGCAGATCGCCCAAGGGCGGGCCGAGCGGCTGTCCGACGGCGCGGAATTGACGGAAAGGCCGTTTGCCAAAGACGCGATCTTGCGCTGGCTGGCTGATCCGCGGCCCG
>JALHUR010000361.1 GCA_022867325.1 Candidatus Aminicenantota bacterium
GGATTGTGGCGCCTAGTCCGAACATTCTCAGCTTTCTCTCTATGGTCACTAGTACTTTCACTTTTGTTCATGGTGCTAGGATTCAAGGTCGTTTCTGCTACATATAAGGTAACAGAGTTTGGAAGAAAAGTTGATGCGGGCATAATCCGGATAGAGGATTCCAATAAATCGTCATGAAATGGCTTCGGTAATAGAAGCCGGGGGCCGGATGGTCCCCAGTACGTGACGCTCACGAGGAGCTATTAATCGCCTCATAGATAGAGACGCTTGAAGGCATGGGGAATTCTCAGTGAATGATGCCTTTGTCAAAAAGCGGAGACATTATCGACCCCTTTAACAGATAATTTCGCCTGACCTTATCGCTCCCTTCGTCAGGAAATCGGTATATCGCACGAGCTGAACCTGGCTGTCGTAGCGCACTAAGAACTTTTCATATGGGGGCGGCGGCGAAAACTGGCTATTCCTGTCAAGGCTGGCTGATCGCCGCTAAGCAACGCCTCTGTCGCCAGGGCGGCGCGGGCATCGTCGGCAGCGCCGGTGACGGGCTTTTCCCCTCCTTTTTATTATTTCAAGTAGCGATCCTGGCTGCTGGCGTCGACCAATCCTCCCTGTAAGTGCAAGAAAATCCTTTACTTATGATTTATTTACCAGTATATTTAATTCATACTATTCCGATAGGAGCATGAGAATATGGCTGAACAACCGGTAGCGGCGGCGGTGAAGCGGAAGCGCGGGCGTCCTGCTGGCACCAAGATTACGAGGGACCGTTTTTTGACGGATGATGAACTCACTCGTTTCATGAAGGCGGCGAGCAAGGAACCGGAGGACGCGAACCTGCTGATGTCACTCACCTACTATTACGGACTCCGGGTGACAGAGGCGGTGACCTTAGAATGGTCGGACGTGAATCTCCTTGCGCACCAGATCACGATACGCGCCTTGAAAGGAGGTACCACAAGAGCCTATGCGCTGCCGGACGTGTTGGACAAGGCGCTGGCGCGGCGCTTCAAACGTCGCACCGTGTCTCCATGGCTATTCCCGGCGCGGCGGCGGCGCGATAAGGCCGCCCATATCAGCGCTCAGAAGGCGAAGGGGCTGTTTAAGCGCATTGCTGCCAAGGCTGGTATCGGAGCGCATAGCATTCACGATCTCCGCCACACATGCGCCATGCAGCGGGCGGCGTCGGGCGACACCATCACGGCGCTCGCCTCGTGGCTACGGCACCGCCGCACTGAGACGTCGATGCAGTATCTCACGGTCGCTGCCGACGCGAAGCATGAAGCGGCGCTGGCACCAGTGGTCGGACGGTTCCTCCAGCTATGACCACGATGAACAAAGCGCTGACCCCGGAGGAGCTGGCGGCCATTGAGCGCCTTCAGAAAATTATGAGTGATCCATGGGTGAAGAAAATGATGGCGGGCAAGTCGCGCATTCGAAAGAAGACGCGGCGGCCGGTTGGTCGCAAAAAAGCCGCCAGGGCAGCGGCGGCGTGGTGGCGGGCGCGGCGGCTGGTGCAGCACTTGGCAAACGACAGCCCCGCGATGAGGCGCTCGTGAAGAAAACACGCAACGCGGGACGAGCAAAGGCTAACCCACAGAATCGGGCGCGGACCCCTGAGAAAACAGCGCCTTGGCCTCCGGAGGCTGTGGAAACAGGCTTTCCCGGGGCGTCGGGCCGTGCAGCGGCGACAGAGTTCCGGGCCTTCTCTTGCGGCAAGAGTCCCGAAGACGCGATGCCGGCCGTTCGATGGTTGACGCGTCTCCGGGGATTCAAAAAGGATGAAGCCGAGTGTTGGATTTTCATGTGTGAACGCATCTTTGACCATGCCAAATTATTTGTCGACAGCGCGGACCGGCAGGTGCTTTTCATCGTGGAAAAAATGTTCAGGGCTTACACAAAGGTCCGCCAGCGGAAAGAGACTAGGCGTCGGAAACTATTTACTGTCATCGGCGTCGATGTTGAGGAGCAGGAAGAGGAAAGCCTACCAATGGACTGGAGCAAGCCTTCAAAGGCCGAACAACTGCCACCGGAAATGCAATCGATAAAAAAGGCGGCAGACTACTTGAAGACACTAAAAAAATATCCTGAATTGCTCGAACAGTTGCGCGTTGCCCTCCTGAAATAAAACTATTTTCAATTATTTTTCCCGAATTCGCGGAAAAACTCTATCTCACGACCCCTAAGTAAGTAGAGGACGAAAAGCATGGACGAAACGATTTTCAAAACGGTGCTCAAAAACGAACGCAAGAAAGGCGTGATCCTTTGGGACGGCAACGGCGGCGGTCTGGGTATTCTCGGTCCCGGGCAATCGCGGACCTTGGAGGGTTGGAACATCAATGGCCTATACTCGCCATTCGCTGAAGTCGTCTGGAGGGAGGATGGCACTATTGTCACTCAGCCAAACCCCGAGTTTCCCGCTCCCAAAAGTAAATGGCTCATTACTGTCCTGAACAAAGCGGGCGGCGAAATGGAACGTCGCATCATCGGCCATCGTGAAGTGGCGCTACCCAAAGGGCTGGCCAGGACTTTTGAGCTTGAGCCAGAGGACCCTATGGCTGTCTATTCACGCATGGAAATAATTCGTGTCATGGGACGGTCCGACGAAAGGAACGAAATGTTCCCATCCTACAGTCGCTTCTGTCCGGTCGTGCGGGATAAATTTTTTGACAGGCCAGCCGACGAACTGATGGAACTTGAGCGGGAACTGGAAAAACTCGCTACGGATATCGAACAATGAAAAGTCTTCTCAGCGCAGAGGCAGCGGCAAAACCGCTTACTCTCATTCGTTCTTCTTCCTTGGTTTTCTCTTGCCAAGGCGGGCGGGCGGTGCCGTCTTCCATCGTGCGGCGTCAGCTCGGCCGTCCGCCCGCTGAGGCCCCTTTGCCGATGATAATGATTGGCTGAGGACGTGATTAGATATTGGAGTTAATGATGGGAAATAATATTTTAATTGAGTCAATGTCGTGGGTGCCACACATTTTCGAGGGCGCAGACAAGCTGACCCGAATGCGTTTCAAATTTATGGAGGCTGAAAAGGTCAATGTCAATAAGCGGCGCTATCCCGCTGACGTTTTGTCCCACGCTGTCAGTGAGGCTCAGAAAAAGATTAACAGTGGCGGATCAATCTATGGCTCACTCGGACATTTGGGAACGTTCGAGGTCTCAGATATTTCGCACAGGATTTTATCGTTGTCGATGAATGGGCATGACGCTGTGGCCGAGGCGCAAGTTTTGAACACGAGCAAAGGCCGAGACTTGTTCGCAGTGATTCAGGCTGGCGGAGCGGTCGGCGTCTCGGCGCGTGGCACAGGGAACGTCGTCAACGAAGGTGGCATTGATGTCGTACAGTCTGATTATTGCCTTGCTGGAATTGACTGCGTCATAAATCCCAGCTTCGACGCGCACATTTCCCAGGCGAACATCTACGAGTCAGCGAGCTTTGATGTCGTCGAGCCCAAGACTGATCCGCACACGCTGATGAAACTTTTCAGCGAAGCGCGGCTGGCAGGCTACGCGGGCACCCTAGCGCATCTTGAGGAAAACATCAACAAAATCGATCAACGCGACGAAGGGCTCATGCAGGAATACAGGGAGGCCCGGTTGGCTGGCTTCACTGGTTCATATTCCGAGTTTAGGGAGCTTTGGCTTCAGCACCATGACGTCGATAATGGAGAATGACAAACTGGATCAAGGAACAACCTTGAATTTCAGAATTTAATTTTGAGGAGATATAAAAATGTCAACTTACACGGCAACTTTAACGGTGGCAGTCGTACCGGCCATCGGCGTCACGGCGGCCACGGAAACGGATGAAGAGGCGCTGGTGGCGGAGATTGAAAATAAGATCAACGAGCTTGATCATGCCGCTAAAGGCTCCGCGATGATTACGGTCGTCGCCACTATCACAAAGGACTAAGTCTCAAGGAGGCAAAGGGCGTGCAATATTATCAAACAGAATTCGTGAACAAAACGAAGTCCACAATCGTCGTCAACGAGGGCGGCCGCGAGTTGCTCAGATTAGAGCCAAGCCAAAAAAAATTCGTTGAGAGCCGCGACCCTGGCACTACCTATGCGCCTTGGAGCCGGATCATCTATGAAAAAAATGACACAGTGACATTGAAAGAAAACCACGACTGGCGATTCCCGCTCCAGGCTGGGCAGTTGATGCTGACAATTATCAATCGTGATGGCCATGACATCGAACAATTTTATTTGAGCGGCAATACGCTGGAGCCTGTCCTGGCTTACAAAAATATCCCCAGATATTGCTGCGTCAACATTCATGATCCGACTTGGGCCTTCATTTCCAAATTGGAAATCAAGTTGGTCGAGCACACTGAGAAAAATGGCGATTACATCGTTCGCAAAAGCGTCGTGGAAAAAGTGAAGACGATGCGGAGCAAATCAGAAATTAAGGCCATCGAAAAGTTACTCGTCGATGAGGCTATCGCAAACGCCAAGGCGGATTTTAAAAGACGGTTCCCCAGTGCGGAATTATGAAAATGGTCGCGCCCGTCGCGGGGGAGCCCGTTTTTAACCCTATACGGAGCTGTAGGGAGCCCAAAGAGCCCCAAGCCTCAGCACTCCTCCGGCCCCCCTACCTACCCCATTTTATCAAAAACACGCATTTGGGTCTATAAATTGAGTGGAATGAGCCCTTTACGCGATTACTTGCGATCTTCTTGAGGGAAACAATTGAAGTGTACCACTACGACTCGTGCAGGCCAGCCATGCGGCGTCCCGGCGTTGAAGGGCGAAGACAAATGTCTTTTCCATTCACGATCAGAGACAGCCCTTGGCTATCGGCGGCGGGCGCACGAAGTCGGAAGCTTCGTCAGCCGAAGAGAGCTTCTCAAAATCTTGACAAAAGACTTTAGGGACTTCGCTTCCAAGACTGACGCGGAGAGTCAGAGACAAAGGTTCCGCCTAGTTCCTCTCCTGAGCCAACTGATTAACGAGCGTGAGCAACTTGGCAAACTGAAACGATTGGCCAAAGAAAAAGGCCTGATATGAAACTCCTCACAGCGCTCGGACAGCCAGAAAAAATGAAGGCAGAAAAGCTGCCGGAAGATTTCTCCACGGCGGGGTTGTCAATCATTGACGTCATCGAGGATGAGGCACTTTTCGGTCCTTTGTTCAAGAAGCAAGAAACCTGGGCTCATTGGAAAATATTTCTACGCGGTCTCTTCGGACTTGGCATGGAGCCGGAGGAGCAAAGATTCTTTACCGAGTGTACGGGACGCGCCGTCGTTCCCTCCCAACAAAGCTCCGAAGCTTTCTGCATCGCGGGCCGTCGATCCGGTAAAAGTTTTATCAGCGCCGTCATTGCTTCATATTTGGCAATCTTCCGACCGTGGCGAGAACTCCTCAGCCGTGGCGAGATGGGTTACATCTTCGTCGTGGCGGCCGACCGGCAGCAAGCCCGCGTCATTCTCTCGTATATCAAAAGCATTTTTGCGCTCCCAGCCTTTGAGCATCTTGTCGCAGCGGAGTTGAAGACAGAGCTCCGCTTGAAAAATAACATTAGCGTTGAGGTGCGGACAGCGAGCTTCAGGACGATCAGAGGCTACACAGTCCTGGCTGCCATCCTTGACGAGCTTGCCTTTTTTAGAGACGAAAATTCAGCCAATCCCGCCCAAGAAATTTTGACAGCCCTTCTTCCGGCATTATCAACGGTGCCGGGAAGTTTGCTTTTGGGAATCAGCACTCCCTATGCGAAGAGCGGAGTCCTCTATGAAGCCTTCCGAGCGTTCTATGGCAAAGACGAAGCGGACGTTCCCTTCGTTTGGAAAGCCCCTACCACAGTTATGAATCCATGTTTCCGAGAGTCAGCGATTCGCCGATTTTTCGAACGTGACAAAGTGGCTGCTCGCAGCGAGTATTCCGCAGAATTCAGAGAGGACTTGGAAACATACATGAGCGTTGAGCTTATTGAAAGTCTAACGCTGGCGGGGCGGCCCCTAATTCCTCCAGTCGATATACGCCAGTACTCGGCCTTCGTCGACGTCAGCGGCGGCCGCCAGGATAGCTTCACTTTGGCCATCGTCCATAGAGAATGCGACGGAATGATAATCGTTAATCGTTTGGAGGAAGTCCGGTCGCCGATCCCTAATCCCCAGGACGTCATCAAAACGTTTTGCGAGATCCTCCATACTTATCGAGTCACACAGGTTGTCGGCGACAAATACGGGGGAAATTGGTCCTCTTCTGAGTTCAATAAAAATGGCGTCGTGTACGTAGATAGCAAAATTGATAAAAATGAAATATACCTTCAGTTCCAGGCCCTCTGCGCCATGCACCAAATTCGATTTCCTGATTCGGAACGCCTTCGCCTTCAACTTCAAGCGCTGGAGCGCCGCACTCGCGCTGGCGGCAAAGACACTGTCGATCATCCCGAAGGTCTCCACGACGACGTAGCCAACGCCTGCGCCGGAGTGGCCGTGCACGCTTTCCAGCAAACCGTCGTGACCGAGAAGGAAATGGAGGCCATGCTACCTCATTTGGGCCATCATAAGTTGGAAAAATATATGAGCCCTTCGCTCGTGGAGGCGCGCAGAGCGGCAGAGCGGCAAAAGTCCTGTGAGAAGGAAATGGACGACTTCATGATGGGACACGAAGGGACCCGAAGGATTATCAAAAGGTGAAACATGGCAAACGAAGAAATTTATTTGGGCAACTTGCCCTTCAGTGTGACCGAAGCAGAACTGCTCGAACTCACTGAACCATTTGGTTCAGTGGTCAGAGTGATTCAACCCAAAGATTTTGAAACACAGAGAGGCCGCGGATTTGCTTTTATCATTTTTGATTTTGAAGAATCCGCGTTCAAGGCCATCATGGCGCTTGACGGCATCATGTTTCAGGATCGCGTCCTCAAAGCGGCAAGGGCCAAACCAAGGATTGGGAACAGTCGCTAAATTTATTTTTCCAAAGCCCTTTCCAACTCGGCTACAGCGAGTTATAATATAATTAGAGAGCAGGAATCAAATGATAAAAAACAAAAGTCGGTCCGTCCCCAAAGCCTCTTTGCCCAGTCGGCAAGTAGTTCCTGCTCGGGAATTGGGGACGGGCCTTTCTTCCTCAGCCGTCGCCTACGCTCGCGTGAGCACACGCGACCAGGAGCGGCTCAGCGTCCCCACCCAAATCGCCTCATGCGAGGCGTATGCCAAGGCTAATGGGCTCCGACTGGATAAAGTTTTCTCCGAGGCGCGCTCCGGTTTCAAAGAAGGCGCTCGCAAAGAATTCTATGACCTCCTTGAATATATCCGCAAAGATCGGCCAGCCGCTCTTATCTACCTGCTCAGCGATCGGCTGGCCCGCAACCTGGAGGATTTCACTCTCCTTGTTAAGTTTTGTAAGGACGCGAGACATAACCTCGTCCTCCACGACATTTATAAGAAACGGAAATTCGGTATCCTGGACCCCGAAGCCTTCGAGGACTATGCCACCACGCAAAAAGAGATTATTGATAATCGCCTCTATTCCGAGCGGCTAAGGCTGCGCGTCGAGCATTCTATCCGCGACAAACTGGCGCGTGGAGAGTTCCCCGGCTATGCCCCGGTGGGCTATAGGAATGAGATAGACAGGGGCCGGATTCTCGTTGATCCCGAGCGATTGCCGCTCATCGTTCAGGCGTTCAATATTTTCGCCACAGGTGATTATTCGCTAGATGACATAACGAAGCTGATGAAGGACAAAGGCCTGACCGTTCGGACGCCGCACTTCGCCGACCGGGACGCCATTCCTTGCCGCCCCATCGGGCGGGCCGAGATGTATCGCGTTCTGAGGAGCCGCTTCTACATCGGTGAGTTCACGTGGTCGGGCAAATTGGTCAGCAACAGGCGGCCCGATGGCACCCTGTCCTATGAGGTCCGGGTCGCCAAAGAAACTTTCGACAAGGTCCAGGCTGTATTCAAGCGCACCCAAAAGCGACGGCTAATACGGAAGGGCCGACCCTTTCTATATAGGGGTCTGCTCGAATGTCGACACTGCGGGTGTCAGTTGGTCGGCATTGCGCAGGGCGGTGGAAAATACATCTACTACGGCTGCTCGTCGGGCAAAGCATTTTCCGATCCTACTTATTATCAAAGGACATTCGGTACGAAAAAATGTCCGCAGCACCACTGGAAAGAATCCGAAATCACGGCGGGCCTTTTGAAATCTATGAGTCTCATTGAACAAAACGACGCCGTATTTCAAAACCTTCGCAAGACGATCGGACAAGAAATCGTGGAGCGTCACGTGACGGCGGGCGGCGAGTTGACGCGCCTGCGCAAGCGGCGCACCGAGCTCCAGAACAAGCTTGATCAAATCCTCCTGGCAATGACGAAGGGCTTTAGCGCTGACGAAATTCAAGACCTACGGCGCGTGCGCGACGGGCTCAAAGGCGAGCATGCGGAGCTTGAGGACCAGATTCATGAATTAGAGGGCCAGGACGACTCATTCGTCGAGGATGGCCTAGAAACATTAAAAACGGCTGCCGAGTTCGTTAGCTTGTTCAAAATAAAGGACTTATCCAGCGGCTCTTTAGAAAATGATAAAGAATTGCCACAAAGGAAACTCCTCCTAAAAGCCGTCATTATAACAATCATATGCGGCGAGCCGCTGGCCAAACTTGGGGAGAAATACGCGCCGCTCGCGATGACGTTCGACGGGCTGGAACCTATTTATAATGAGCCCTTTGCAGACCTTTGGGAAATCAAGATGGCCCGCGAATTGGAAAAGAAAGAAGCGGCGATGGACCCTCAGCCTGGGCTGGCAATTATGCCCAGAAAGAGGAAAGAGCGGGGCCGACGAGACTTGAACTCGCGACCTCCGGCGTGACAGGCCGGCGTTCTAACCAAACTGAACTACGACCCCGCCTCGGGGGGTTCCATTATAAGAAAAAGAGCCCCGGCTTTCAATAGGCCCTACATCTTTTCGAGCGCGGCGATCCGCTCCTCGATCGGCGGGTGCGTGCTGAAGAGCCGGTTGACGGCCCCCTTGACGTTCTTGAGCGGGTTGACGATGTAGAGGTGGGCGGTCGCCTTGTTGGCCGCCTCGAGCGGTTCGGTATCGGCCGCGATCTTGCGCAGGGCCGAGGCCAGGCCGGGCGGGTAGCGCGTCAGAAGGGCGCCGTCGGCGTCGGCCAGGAACTCCCGGCGCCGGGAGACGGCGAATTGGATGAGCCGGGCGATGAGCGGGGAAAGCACGGCCAGGACGAGGCCGATCAGGATGAACACGGCCGCCCCGCCGCCTTTCCGGCCTCCGCCGCGTCTGCGCCCTCCCCAGAAAAACCCCCTCAGGATCCAATCGCTGAGAAGGGCGACGATGCCGACCATGACCACAACCAGGGTCTGGAGGCGGACATCATAGTTTTTGATATGGGACATCTCGTGAGCTATGACGCCTTCGAGTTCGGCCCGGTCGAGTTTGTCGAGGAGGCCGGTCGTGACGCAGATGACGGCGTGCTGCGGGTTCCGTCCCGCGGCGAAAGCGTTGGGGGCCGTGTCGTCGATGATGTAACAGCGGGGAGGCTGGGGCAGCCCGGCCGCGATGGTCAGCCCTTCGACGACGTTCACGAGATGGGGATAGTCCTCTTTGCGGGCAGGCTTGGCCCTCGAGATGGCCAGGACAATCGTGTCGCTGGCGGCGTAACTCGCCAGGGTCATGACCAAGGAGATGAGGACGGCCAGGATGAATCCGGCCCGTCCCATCCCGGTCGCCTCGCCCAACATCCAGGCCAGGAACGCGATCAACCCGAAAAAGAGGATCACGAGCAGGGCGGACCGCCGCTTGTTGCTCGCGATCTGTTCGTACATAGCCCGGCCGCGGGATTAGAAGCTGACCTTGACCGGCCCTTTCGCCTCGGCCTCGCCGATCTCGAAGTAATCCCGCTCCTTGAAATTACCCATCCGGGCGATGATCGAGGCCGGAAAGACCTGCTGTTTGGTGTTGTACTTCATGACCGAGTCGTTGTAGAACTGGCGGGCGAAGGCGATCTTGCCTTCCGTCCCGGCCAGCTCCTCCTGGAGCAACAGGAAGTTCTGGTTGGCCTTGAGATCGGGGTAGTTTTCGGCCACGGCGAACAGCGATTTTAGCGTCCCGGACAGGACGTTCTCGGCCTGGCCCTGATCCTTGACCGTCCCGGCGTTGATGGCGTTCGCCCGGGCTTGGGTCACCTTCTCGAACAATTCCCGCTCGTGCTTGGCATAGCCTTTGACCGTTTCGACCAGATTGGGGATGAGGTCGTAGCGGCGCCGGAGCTGGACGTCGACCTGGGACCAGGCGTTGTCGCAGCGGTTGCGGAGAACGATCAGGCTGTTGTAGATGCCGATGGCGATGAGGATCGCCGCTCCGATGATGATCAAAAAGACTAGAAGCGCGCCCATGTGTTCCTCCTTGCGAGCAGCCCGTCCCGGACGGCGTCCCCGTCCGCCGGGCCTATGTCATTATACGTAAAAAGAGCGGAGATCACACGATCCCCGCCAGTTTTCGATTGACTTTGCCGGAAGGGAATGTTATATTTCAGTCCCCATGAGGATTGAGTTTTCATGGATAACTATCTAAAAAATCGTTAAAGGAGGTTTGTCCAAATGGCTGAACTCAAACAAACATTCGCGGCCAAGCTCGGCCCGATGAGGGAACGGATCCAGAAAGTCGTCAAGGAATCGGGGAATGTCGTCGTCGACGACGTGACGATTTCCCAGGTTGTCGGCGGCATGCGGGACATCAGCTCCATGATCTGGATGATCTCGGACCTCGACCCCCAGGAAGGGATCCGCTTCCGCGGCTTCACCATCCCCGACCTGCAGGCGAAGCTCCCCAAGGCGCCGGGCGGAACGGAGCCCATGCCCGAGGGCATCTTCTACTTCCTCCTGACGGGCGAGATCCCGACCTACGAAGACTGCAAGGCGGTCACCGAGGAATGGCGGAAGCGGAGCGCCCTGCCGGCCCACCTCGTCAAGTCCATGGAGTCGGTTCCGCCCGACACGCACCCGATGACCCAGTTCTCGCTGGCCATCCTGGCCCTCCAGCGGGACTCCAAGTTCGCCGCCCGCTACCGCGCCGGCATGCCCAAGACGGAGTACTGGGACCCGATGTACGAAGACGTCATGGACATCCTCGCCAAGCTTCCCGAGATCGCGGGCCGAATCTACCGGCGGGCCTACAAGGGCGGCAATTACATCGCCCCCGACCCGAAGCTCGACTGGGGCGCCAACCAGGCCCACATGCTCGGGGTCGACAAGCCCGACTTCTACGACCTGATGCGGCTGTACCTCGTCATCCACAGCGACCATGAGGGCGGGAACGTCTCGGCCCACACCTGCCACCTCGTCGGTTCGGCCCTTTCCGACGCCTACTATTCGCTGTCGGCGGCCATGAACGGGCTGGCCGGTCCGCTCCACGGCCTGGCCAACCAGGAAGTCCTCCGCTGGATCATGGACGTCATGAAGGAGCTCGGCGGCGTCCCGACCAAGGAGCAGCTCCACAAGTTCCTGTGGGACACCCTGAAGTCCGGGAAGGTCATCCCCGGCTACGGCCATGCCGTTCTCCGCAAGACCGACCCCCGTTACGTCGCCCAGCGCGAGTTTGCCCTCAAGCACCTCCCCGACTACGACATGTTCAAGGTCGTGAGCGACATTTATGAAGTCGCCCCCAATATCCTCATCGAGCAGGGCAAGGCCAAGAATCCCTGGCCGAACGTCGACGCCCATTCCGGTGTCCTCCTCTACTACTACGGCATCACCGAGTACGACATCTACACGGTCTTCTTCGGCGTCTCCCGGGCCATGGGCATCCTGGCTCAGCTCATCTGGAGCCGGGCCCTCGGCCTGGCCATCGAGCGGCCGAAGTCGGTCCTCATCGATTGGCTCGAGGAGAAGGCCAAGGCCGCCCCGCAGCCGAAGTAAGGCCGCGGCGCGGTTTTCGATCGACTCGAGATTCAGGCGGACACAGGGCGGCTCCTCGCGGAGCCGCCCTTTTTTTTACATCGGGCGGACGAGTATGCTAAAGTTGCGATGCGGAGATCGTTGCATGAGGAGGACAGGGCCATGGAATACAAGATAGGGCTCATCGGCTGCGGAACGGTCGGGCAGGGGCTGCTTGAAATCCTGGTCAAGAAAGCCGAGGAGCTTCGCGAGAGGAACGGGTTCGAAGCCCGGATCGTCGCCGTCAGCGACAAGCTCAAAGGCTCGGTCCTGGCCCCGGACGGCCTGGATATCTCCAAAGTCCTCGAGATCCTCGGCGCGGGAAAGACCCTGGACGCCTATCCCGGGGGAAGCGGGCCGTCGGCCGCGGTCGATCCCCTCGACATGATCGAGAAGTCGAACGCCGATATCATCGCCGAATTGACCTACACCGACATCAAGACCGGAGAACCCGCCACGGGCTACATCAAAAAGGCCCTCCGGACCGGCAAGCACGTCGTCACCTCGAACAAAGGCCCGGCCGCCCTCCACTACCAGGAGCTTAAGAAGATGGCCCAGGCCAACCGGCTCCAATTCCGGATCGAGGGGACGGTCATGAGCGGAACGCCCGTCTTCCACCTCGCCGAGACCGGCCTGGCCGGGAATGAAATCCGGGAAGTCCAGGGCATTCTCAACGGCACAACGAACTTCATCCTGACCAAGATGGAAGTCGACGGCATGGATTACGCCGACGCCTTGAAGCTCGCCCAGAAGCTGGGCTACGCCGAGGCCGACCCGACGGCCGACGTCGAAGGCTTCGACGCGGCCGGAAAGATCGTCATCCTCTCCAACGTCCTCCTGGGCGGATCCATCGCGCCCGCCGATGTTCGGAGGGAAGGGATCGGCTCGATCACGAAGGCCATGGTTCTGGACGCTAAAGCCCAAGGCCATCGTTACAAGCTCATCGCCCGGGCCAAGAAGGACGGGGGCAAGGTTACGGCAAGCGTCGCGCCCCAGCGGCTCCCCCTGTCGGATCCCCTGGCCGGGGTCATGGGGGCTCAGAACGCTCTGACCTTCGACACGGACCTCTTGGGGAAGGTCACCATCCAGGGCCCCGGGGCGGGGAAGATCGAGACCGGCTTTTCCATTCTGTCCGACCTTCTGGCTATCCATCGAACCCTGGCCAAGTAGCGCCGCCGCCGGTACGAGCCTTTCTTTACCTTCGCCCCTCTGCCCACTTGACGAGCGGGGTCGTTTCTTAGTATTTTAAACCCTCAGACTGTGTCATGGCTTTTACTTTGCCCGACTCTGCTTCCATTCCCGAGACCGACGACTGTATCCACACAATCATGGAATTCGTGGAGGTATCATGAGTTCACAACAATCCTATAGCCCGGGCGTCCAGAAGTACGTCGAGCAGGCCAAAGCGATCATCGCCGAACGAGAAGCCGCCCTGGCCCGGGCCAAGGGGATGAAGTTCGACACCCTGGCCGTACATGGGCTGTACACAATGGAGGAAGCCCTCGAGCGGAATCAGGGCGCGATTATAGAGCCTCTCTATCTGTCGACCTCCCAGGCCTATCACGATGCTGATGAGCTCGAGGCGGCCTTGGGTTATCTCATCCCAACCTGGTGTTATACTCGAATCGCCAATCCGACGACCTATTACCTTGAATGGCTGTTGGCCCTCCTCGAAGGCTATAAGACCGGCGCCGAAATCTCCTGCTGCGTCACCGCCTCGGGAATGTCCGCCATCGTACAGGCCGTCGATCCCTTCCTGGTCAAACAAAAAGAAGGCCCGGAGAGGATCAATTTCGTCTCGTCGATCCAGGTCTACGGCGGCTCCTTCCAGCATTTCTCCGTCCGGAAGATGCGGGAGCGGGGGATCGAATGCCGCTGGATCTGCCACCCCGAAGACATCCAGGAATGGAAATCGCGGATCGACGGGGATACAAGGTTCCTCTTCATGGAAGCGCCCTCGAACCCCCAGCAGTCCTTCGCCGACATCAAGGCCCTGGCCGACCTCGCCCACGCCCACGGCATCCCCTTCCTCATCGACGCGACCTGCGCGACGCCGGCCCTGATGCGTCCGATCGCTCACGGCGCCGATATCGTCATCCACTCTCTGACCAAGTCCGCGACGGCCGGCGGAACGGCCATCGGGGGCGCCCTGCTCAGCCGCAAGCCGATCGTGACCCAAGTCCGGAACGACAACCCCCTGTTCAAGGACAGCTTCGCCGAGTACGTCAAGTTCTATCCCTACCGGGACAACGGCCCGGCCGCGTCTCCCTTCAACGCCATGTTCGCCCTCAACGACCTGCGAACCCTCCGGTCCAAGATGGACCTCCTCAGCCGGAATTGTCAGACGGTGGCCGAATACCTCCAATCCCACCCCAAAGTCTATCAGGTCGACTACTTGGGTCTCCCCAGCTTCCACCTGCACAAGATGGCCGCGAAGTATATGACGCTCGTGGACTCGGACGACGGAACCGGAAAAGAGGTCAATCGTTACGGCCACCTCATGAGCTTCCGGGTCGACGGCCCGCCCCAGAACGCCCGGAAAGTGTTCGACAGCTTTAAATTGATCTTCAGAGCCACCGACCTCGGCCGCATCAAGAGCGTCGCCACTATCCCGGCCATCTCGACCCATTTCCAGCAGGGCGAGGAGGCGCGGCGGATGGCCGACATACCTCCTCAGCTGATCCGTCTCTGCGTCGGCGCCGAGCATCCCGACGACATCATCGCCGACCTCGATCAGGCCCTCCACACGCTCTGAACCCCCGCCGTCGGTTCGGTTGAATTTTAGGAGGGGTTCATCTACAAGGGCCCCGGTATGGAAAAAATCAGAATTTCGGGGGATCACGAGCTTCGCCTCAAGGGCGAAGTCCGGATCAGCGGGGCCAAGAACGCGGTGCTCCCCGCCATCGCCGCCGCCCTCCTGACCAGCGAGAAGGTCCGGCTGACCAACGTCCCCCTCGTCAAGGACGTCTTCACGATCCTGACCTTGGTCAAGGAGCTGGGCGCGGTTTACGAGATCCGGGACAACACTTTAACCCTCCAGGTCCATGACCTTTCGTCCGACGAGGCCGCCTACGCCCTGGTCCGGGCCATGAGGGCGTCCATCCTGGTCCTGGGGCCCCTGCTGGCCCGCCACGGCAAGGCCGTCGTCGCCCTGCCCGGCGGCTGCGCTATCGGATCCCGGCCGATCGACCTCCACATCGGCGGCCTCCAGAAACTCGGGGCCGCGATCAACCTCGAGCACGGCTACATCCAGGCCGCGGCCGACCGTCTCCGCGGGGCCGAGATCCAGTTCGAAAAGAAAACCGTGGGCGGGACCGAGAACCTGGTCATGGCGGCTTCCCTGGCCGAAGGCGAGACCGTCCTTCGCAATTGCGCCGTCGAGCCCGAGGTCACGGATCTCTGCGAGCTCCTGGTTAAAATGGGCGCCCGAATCGAAGGGATCGGCGAGGAAACCGTCCGGATCAACGGCGTCCGAGAGCTGGGGGGGGCCGTTCACGAGATCATCCCCGATCGGATCGAGGCCGGAACGTTTTTGGTGGCGGGCGGCCTGACCCGGGGGGATCTGGTCCTGACCGGAGTCAAGCCGGATCAATTGACGACGGTCATCGAGAGGCTCCGCTCCTCGGGCGTCGCCATCGAGAGGATCGGGGCCGACGCCCTCCACGTCGTCGGCGGCCCCGAGATCCGGCCCCAGGACATCACGACTTCGCCCTACCCCGGATTCCCCACCGACATGCAGGCCCAATTCATGGCCTTGATGACCCAGGCGCTGGGGACGTCCATCATTACTGAAACCATCTTCGACCGCCGCTTCGGCCACGTCAACGAGCTCCTCCGTCTCGGCGCCAATATCGAGGTCTCGGGAGACAAGGCCGTCGTGAGAGGAAAAACGCTCCTGAGCGGAGCGGAGACGATCGCCACCGACCTCCGGGCCTCGGCCTGCCTCGTCCTGGCCGGGTTGGTCGCGAGCGGGGAGACCATCATCAACGAAGTTGAAAATATAAAGATCAATTATTATAAAAAGCACAAGGCTGAAATCGAACGGAAAAGGAAGACTTTTGTAGAACAGGGCGGAGAACTTGATGATTTTAAGGTTGAAGATGATCCGCTGGAAGATGACATAAAGGAACAACTCAGAAAATTCAGGGACCTTAAATCTGAATATACCAAGAGACAGGATGAGCAAAAGCATGGCAAC
>JALHUR010000362.1 GCA_022867325.1 Candidatus Aminicenantota bacterium
AGCTTTTGACCTTCAGTTGCTGCTTCAAGGCTTTGAAGAAAAGTTCGATTTGCCAACGGTCCTTGTAGATTTGAGCGATGGTCTGGGCCGACCAATCCATCTGATTGGTCAAGAGGACGATGATCTTGCCCGTCTCCGGGTCGCGGGACCGGATGCGGCGAAGACCATAAGGGCATTTTCGCGAAGTAGAGTATCCCCTCAACCCAATGATCTGATCGGAATAAATATTCTTCAGATGGTTCGTCTCGCGGCGCTCCACCACCCGATAATCGGCCTTTTTCTTGAGCCGAGTCACGAAGTAAATGCCTCTTTCCATTAGACTTGCATACCAAGCGAAGTCCGTAAACCCTCGATCGAAAACGACCACATCCCACCGCTCCACAGGAATCGAGGGCGCGATCTTGACCTCATGCTCCCGGCCCGTCGTCACTGCCACAAACGTCGGCAGATACCCGGCATGATTCAGTTTCACATGCAGCTTGACCGCCCCCTTCGTCGTCCGGAACTTCGCCCAGTCGAACAACGACAGACAGAGTTCGATTCTTGTCGCGTCCAGGCTGTAAAGCGGATTCTTAAACCGGAACTTATGGCGGGGCGCGACCGCCAGACATTAGGACAGCATCCGGTCGAAGATTTTTTTAAACAGCTCGTGTGTCCGGTGAGCGTTGGCATAAGCCAGGGTGGAGCGGCGGACCGGCTTGATCCCAAAATGATAGAGAGCGCGAGGTTGAGAGGCGAGTCCCGCTTCAATCCCCCGCAGACTGTCCTGGCCGGCCAGCTGGCCAAAAAGCATCGAAACAAAATGACTCCAGGAGGAAAATCCCCTGGAATGCCGCTCCGTTTTCGTCTCTTTGACCGCTTTCGCGAATTCATATCTCGAAAACAATTGCAACATCTGGCCAAGTATGGTATTATTTTTTCGCAAAGCCCAACCCCTTATGTTTCAATGGTTTATGCTTCGAATCCATAACCATTATAAGGGTTAGTTGGGCTTTTTCAATCCCCTTCGCGGGATTCCACGGACGTTAGTCCGTGGAGGAAGCGAATTCCCCGCTTCGGGGACAGGCGCTCCAACGCCTGCAAAGGGTAGATCCCACGGATGTAAGTCCGTGGAGCTTCAGTTCCTATCTTGGACACTCATGATGCATAATGAAGGTATTGGTTGAGTGAACCAGAATTGTCGAACACTGGATCTTTCGTCATTGAAGTCGCGCCAAACAAACCAGATGGCCCCCTGATGCGGCGTCCGCATAGTAGGTGAAGCGTTTATGTATCTTCCATATTGATTTTAAAAGAGGAGAAAAGTTTAATATATAGAATCTATTGCGAAGCAAGAATTGAATGGATTGTTCCAATATGCCAAGCCGGTATAGCCACCAATGGCCCTGGATTTCAAAGTGGGGTTTTAAAGCTTTTTTTATTAGTTCTAGACTATAATGACGATAGTGCTTTCGGGTAAGTGGCACATTTATTACGGGAACAGTAATTAATAAGTGACCGCCCGTTTGAACTAAACTCGCAATGTTTCCGATAAATCCTTCTATTTGGATGTCAGGAATGTGCTCTAAAACCTCAATAAGCGTCACCATGGCATGCTGTTTGGACAATTCTGCAATGTCTTTGCACAGTATCTCAACTTCCGGGTTAAATGCGCGGGCAAACGCGACAGCCCGCTCTGACAGGTCGATTCCCGTAAGTTTCGGCACAAAGTTTTTGATCGTATGAATCAAACGTCCATCGCCGCACCCAACATCGAGGAGTGATTCTGGCATGTGCTGATATATAAGTTCTGTAACAAACGACATGTAGGTCATATAATCGAGACCCCATTCCAGATGACGATGCAACCGAAAAACTGAATTCCCGTCCAATGATGGCAAGTAATGATAAGGAAATTTATATTCCGAATCCTGCAAGTCAAACTTTGTATTTATTTGCATGACAATCATTCGACTCAGCGCAAATGAAATAAGTGCCTGCGTAATGAAATAAACATTGAGATCGACCACACCATATAAAAAAATATGTAGCTTAGAGAAGCCCCGACAATTCCAAGTACGTTGACAAGTGGCACAAGCAAAACAAAGTATACTAAAGTCGCAAGCACGAGAATCTTAAGCGACGTTCTGGGCAAACCAAGGGCCAGCATGGACGGCTGAAAAGAGAATGTAATAATGGCGATAACTAACGCCAACATGTACCACACCGCAACCCGGTACGAATCCTGGTATTCTGAACCTACAGCTTGAATGATGAGCCAGTTTCCCAACATGATAAATACTAACCAGCCACATACAGCTATACTTCCAACAAAAAAAGTGCTTCGCTTGATTAAAGAACGCATAGCCTTTTTGTTGCCCGCCGCAAACAACCGGCTTAACTCAGGAAAGATTGTGTCGCAGATTGGGTTAATTAGCATTGTCAAAACCTGAGAAAACTGCTTAGCAATTTTATATAGCCCCAAGGCTGCAGGTGTTGTAAGTCCTGCTATAATCAGACCATCTGCTTCACGCGAGAGAATGCGAACAGTGGAGTGCACATTTGTGGTCCACACATAGTCTAAAATGTTAGGGAATCTTTGCCGCAATCTTCGTAATGGCCGAATAAAAAATCCACCCAAATGATGTTGACGCAGCACCCAAAGGGAAGCAAATACTAGGTATAACTCCCCAACAATGCCAGTGATCAGATACACCATGACAAATCCAAACAGGCTTTGCCTGGTCAGAAGACACCAGGCCACACCGCCAAGCCTTACAAGTGCACTAAGCACTGCCGTATAACTCAACAAGTCAAATCGGTCAAACAAGCGCAACACACCAATGGGGGTGCCACTCAAGCTGAATAGAATCAAAACACTGAACAGTTGCAGCAAGAAACGAACAGATTGATCCCAACCTAAAAAGTTAATCACAGGGCCACTGAGCGCCATCGCCAAGATGGTTCCGACTACTGCGCTGCCAATGTCCAGGCTGAACCCGAACTTGATTAATATCTGCAAGCCGATGCGGTCATTTTTATTCAAAGCTTCGCTCCCATATTTAATGACGGCTTGCCAGGCATTAAAGGTCACCAGTATTCCGATTGACCCTTTATATACCAACACTAGTGCTAGGACTCCGTATTTCTCAGTGCCCAGAGTACGGGCAGTCAAAGCTGCGGCAGCTAATCCCAAGACAGCTGCAATGCTGTTGGCACTTATGAGCTTGCCGGCATTGAGAAACATGCGACAGAAGACATCATCGCGGAACCATCCGGAGATTCTTCTACATTGGGCAGGGATATTTATTTTTTTTACGGAAATGTTCAGATACAAATTCTTCTACTTAAAAAATGGCGTTTATTCTGCATAGCAGACATAGAGATATCGTTTTTAAAAAAAAGACAGGCTACATCCGTTAAGGGGAATCCCACCCTTCTTCTTTTTTCTCTATTCCCATCGTTATCTCCCGGATATTCCCGGTCCGGGAGCGTTCAACAATCAGCAGGAAGATGCGGCGTGTGTGAGGGCAGTGCGGTATTCCGGAAACGGCCGCGGTTGAAGCTGCTCGAGCGGCGGACGAGGCCGTGGACCACGTAGCCGTTGTGGAGCAGGAATTCGGCCATATAAGAGCCGTCCTGGCCGGTGATCCCGGTGATGAGGGCTTTTTTCACAGGCTACCGCCCGTGGCCCAAAGATCCATCAAAGCCCATCGCCTCATCGGCTTATATCGCCGCCGCGGGGAAAGGGGATGAATTGAAGAAACGCTAATCGGAGGTGAGGGAAAAAATTACTTCGACCGCCCCTCCTCGATCATTCTGCGTGATCCGCTCCCCTTGCCGCTCAGGCCGGATCAGCCCGGTTCCGATCTATCTCGCATCGGAATTCGACAGCGGTCTATAACTCTAAAATCAAGCGCTCCGGCTGTAAATACCGTAAAGTGGGTAGATTCGGGGGTAATTGACATTATTTCGCCGGATTTCGGTAGGAAGGAGGGAAGGGCGGGCGGCCGAACGCCGTCCTGGGCTCACAGCTTGGCGATGCCTTCCCTGATCGCGTAGCGGATGAGGTCGGCCTGCTTGTGGATGTCCAGCTTCTGCATCAGGTTGCGGCGGTGGGCCTGGGCGGTGTTCAGGAAGATGTTCAGGCGCAGGGCGATCTCCTTGTTGGTCAGGCCTTCGCCGATGAGCTGGAGGATCTCCCGCTCCCGGTTGGTCAGGCCGTTGCTCGCGGGCTTGGTCTTCTTGTCGCTGATCTTGCCCAGGAACCCGTCCACGATATATTTGGAGATGGCCGGGCTCAGGAAGAAACGCCCCCGGTGAACCTCCTCGATGGCCTTGATGACGTCCTCGGTGGCGCTCTCCTTGAGGATATAGCCCTTGACGCCCGCCCGCACCGCCCGGTCGACGTAGATCCGGGCGTCGTGAAGGCTGAGGATGATGATTTTTGTCTTGGGGTCTTTCTTGATCAGCCGCTCGGCCGTCTCGAGACCGTTGAGAAACGGCATCTCGATATCGAGGAGGAAGACGTCGACCGCGTTATTCTCGGCGATCCGCAGCACCTCCTTGCCGTTCGCCGCCTCGCGGACAACTGTGATCTCCCGCCCGCTTTTCTCGATGACCGACTTGAGGCCCGCCCGGACGACGGGATGGTCGTCGGCCAGGACGACCCGGATGTTCATGGGAGGAAGTTCCCCTTGCTCATACGTTCCTTGCGTCCTTCCCCTGCGGCGTCGAATGGCCCGAAAGCCCGGCCGCGCTCTTCCTCTTTATTTATTAAGGCGGGGCGGGCCTTTTGTAAATACCCTCAAGTGAGTATTTCGCCCGCAATTTTCAACTATCGGGGAGGCGGAGGCGGGTGGCCGCCGCGGGCCGGGAGGGTGAGGGCGATGGAGGTTCCCTTGCCCGGGGCGCTCCGGATGGCGACTCGGCCGCCGAGGCAGTCCGCCATCTCCTTCATGCTGCGCAGGCCAATTGCCTTCCGGTCGGCCTTCAGGGCCCGGTTCGGATGGAAGCCCTTCCCGTCGTCGCGGACGAGGAGCCGGACCGTGCCGTCGCGGACGGTCAGGCTGAGGGCGACGGAGGTCGCGGCGGCGTGGGCCAGGACGTTGTTCAGCGCCTCCTGGGCCACCCGGTAGACAATGATCGAGGCCGGGGTGTCGAGACGGCGGCGGTTCAGGCGGAAATGGAGCGATACGTTCAAGCCCGCTTTTTCGGCCGCCTCGGTGTAGAAATCTTTCAGGACCTTCGCGAGGCCCATTCCCTCAAGGTCGGGCGGATGCAGGTCGCAGGCGCATTTCTTGAGGACCGAGACATGGCGGTCGAGGAGAGAGAGGCTGTCGGCGAGAGCCCTGAGAGCCGGGCCGGACCGGCGGGCCCGGATGTCGGCCGAGACTCCGGCGAGCTGCCGCCTCAGCAGGACCGCCAGGGAACCGGCCTCGTGGTGGAGGAGGTAGGAGAGGTTCCGGCGCTCCTGCTCTCGGACACAGATCAGCCGCTGGGAGAAATATTTCAGGTCCTTCGAGTAGGCGCGGAGCTTGCGGCGCTGTTTCCGCAGGAGCTCCTCCGTCCGTCGGCGCAGGTCGGCGGAATCATCGTCCCCTGTCTTTTTTTTAGTCGTCCTGCACTTCCCAGAGGGTTCCGGCAATCCGGACTTCGGTCTTCAGGCCGTAATCCAGGAAAGCCCGCTGAATTGTTTCAGCGTGTGCCAAGCCGAAGGGATTGAAGGAAATTCCTTTTCAGGCGATGGTTCGAACGGCCCCTCCCTACCCTGAATCCCTCTTCTCGATTACATTGGAAATATACCACCGACCGCGCGGCGATGTCAAGAAAACGCTGTACGACTGCCGCGAAGCCGGGATCAAGCGGCCTAGATCTTTTTCAGTTTCTGCTTTTCGATCCGCAGCATGCCCTGGTAGGATACGTAGTTCAGGAGGATCATCACCCTCTCCTTGTCTCCGATCTCCTTCTGGAATACCCCTTTGAACCCCTTCAGGGGCCCTTCCACGACCTCGATATCGTCGCCGACGCCCGGAGTCTCTCCGTACTTCTCGAGGACAATAACGCCGTTCCTTTCCCGGGCCCCGATGCCCAGGACGGTCTCCTCCGGGATGGGGATCGGGCCGCTGTCGTTGCCGACAATCCGCAGGACGCCCCGAGTGTATTTCACCATCTGATACTGGGACGGGAAATCGAAATGAAGGAAGGCATAGCCCGGGAAAAAGGGCAAGACCCTGCTCTTGTTCAGGTATTTGGGGCAGTAGATCGTAAACCCGCCTTCCCGGAAGAGCCTCTCGACCCTTGTTTCCTTTTTGGGCTTGGTGTTGATGATATACCAGTTGAGCATCGTCAGTCCTTCACCGGGTCGAATCCCCCCTCTCGATCACATAGAAAGTATAGCGCCGGCCGCGCGGGGATGTCAATCGCCGAGCATGCCTTGACACCCTTTTGACCGGTCTTGTCATCGCCGCGCGGCCGGCGCTATATTTTCGGGATGAAACCGCCCTACCGCCGCATGCTTCGGAGGATGAGCTCCCGGGCGGACCAACCGTCGCAGGTTGCGGCCCGGGGGGCCGTTTGGTCCCTCTACATTCTGGAATGCCGCGACGGCTCCTTCTATACAGGTGTGACCACCGATGTAAAGCGCCGACTTCTGCAGCATCAGGAGGGCACGGCCTCCCGCTACACCCGGACTCATCGCCCGGCCGTTCTAGTCTACCGGGAGGAGTGCGGCAGCCGGGCCCGGGCTCTGTCGCGGGAATGCGTCGTCAAGTCCCTAAGCCGGCGGCGCAAGGAAGAACTCATCCTGGGAGGGAAACCCGCGCGGCTTTCTTGCGGTGTTCGTCGAAAAACTCGAAAACGGCACTGAAGTTCGGCGCCACGACGTTGTTGTGGTTCGGGTGCGGTCAGTCGAGTTCGATCAAGTCATAGGCGGTCCGGCCCAGGCCGATCTTTTCCCCGTAGCGGAGCTGGGCCGCCCAGTCGATATCGTAGCCCTTGCGGAAGACGTCCTTGCCCGCCCGCTCGAGGACAAGGTCGGCCGAGGCCTGGTCCAACGCCACCGGATCGGTCGAGGACAGGATTCCGACGTCCTCGACGATCGCGGGCCGGCTCGTCGCCATGCAATCGCAGTCCTTGGTGATCCTGAGGGCGAAGTTCAGGAAGGCGATCTTGCCCTTGAACAGCGTCTGGACGGCGCGGGCGTACTCGGCCATTTTCTCCTGGACCCGGGCGGCGTCCTCGTCCCAGCGGAATTTGACCGCGCCCTTCTTGCAGGCGATCAGGCACTCCCCGCAGCCGATGCATTTAGCGTCGTCGATGACGGCGTGGCCCTCGGCCTGGACGATGGCTCCGGTCGGGCAGAACTCCAGGCACATGCCGCAGTTCCGGCAGGCCTTGGCATTGACGCGGGGATGGAGGACGGCGTGCTGCTCGAGCTTGCCGGGCCGCGCGGCGCAGCCCATGCCCAGGTTCTTGATGGCGCCGCCGACCCCGCTCAACACGTGGCCGGTGAGGTGACTCAGACAGACGAGGGCGTCGGAGCGTACGATCCCCGAGGCGATCTTGGCCGAGCGGAGCGTTCCCGCCTTGACCTTGACCTCCTCGAAATCCCCTCCCAGCAGGCCGTCCGTGATCAGGATGGGGAGGTCCTCGACCGCCCGGGGAGTGAAGCCGTGGCTCCAGGCCAGGCGTACGTGGTCGACCGCGTTGGACCGCGAACCGGTGTAGAGCGTGCTCGTCTCGGCCAGGAAGGCGCGCTCGGTTCGCTCCTTGACGCGACGGATGATTCCGTTGATCCAGGGCGCCCGGATGTGGCCCGTATTGTTCTTCTCGCCGAAATGGATCTTCAGGGCGACGAAATCATCCTCGTCAATTTTCTTGGTCAAGCCGGTTGCGAGGAACGCCTTCTCGGCCTTGTCCGAAAGGACCTTGGCGTCTTCGCGGCTATGAGCCTTGATGAAATAAACTTTGCTCTTCACGGTCTCCCCTCCAGGATCCTGCGAGCCGCGGCGACGGCGGCTCCCGGTTCCCGGCGGACGCCCAGGTCGGCAAGCGTTTCCTCGAGCGCGCCCAGCGCGAATTCAACCTGGTCCTTGGTCAGATTCCCCATGTGGCCCATCCGGAAAACTTTGCCGGCCGTCTGAGCCAGGCCGCCCGCAACGACAACACCCTTCTCCGCGTAGCGGCCGCGGAAGGCCTTGTCCTCGACCCCTTCGGGGTAGACGGCGACGGAAAGCGTGTCGGCCAGGCAGGAGGAATCGGTCAGGAACGTGAACCCGAGAGCCGAAAGGCCGGCCCGGATGGCGCGGGCGAAAAGGCCGTGGCGACGGAAACGATTTTCAATCCCTTCCTCGAGGATGACGCGAGTTCCTTCCGCGAAGGACCGGATCTCGTTGACGCAGGGCGTCGAAAAATATTTCGTGGGGTCGTTCATGATCGGAAGCCAGCGGAGGAGGTCGGAGTAATAAGCCGGAACGGACGGCATGCTCTTTCTTTTATCCATGGCCCTCTCGGAAAGCACCAGGACGGCCAGCCCCGGGGGCGCGCCGAAGCATTTCTGGGCGGCCGTGAGAACGACATCGATCCCCCAGTCGTCCATCCGCTCCGGGATGCCTCCCGTGGCGCAGACTCCGTCCACGATGAACAGGGCGCCGGTCGGGCGGACGATCTTCGCATAATCTTCGATCGGCGCACATGATCCGGTCGCGGTATCGACATGGGTGACGGCGACGACCCGATAGACGGCTTTGCGGAGAGCGATAGCGAGCTCATCCGGCGAAACGACGGTCCCCCATCGGCTCTGAATAAGGTCGACGCTCATGCCGAAGGCGCGCCCGATTTCGGCCATCCGGTCGCCGAAGTACCCCTGAGACAGCACGAGCGCCCTCTCTCCGGGCGCGACCGTGTTGAGAAGGGCCATCTCCATGGACAGCGTCCCGGCCCCGGCCACGATGAAAGCTTCTCCCCTTTCGCAGAAGACGATCTTCTTGAGGTTGACGACGGCCTCCTTGAGGTCGGCCCCCATCTCGGGGCCGACGTGGGAAACGGTCGGCTCGGCCAGCCGGTCCAGGATGCGGGGCAGGACCGGGCTGGGACCCGGGATTAGCAGCAACTTCTGTTGGGCCATGGACGACTCTCCTCAACCGGAAATCTCCTCCATTGTTGCCGATGTCCGCCGGCAAATCAATAGCATTAAGTACTTCATTAAATCGTGACGCTTATCCATGTCACTCATTTCAAAACCGGAAATCGGGAAACAGATAAGCGTCACCTTTTTAAGATGGCTTGGCTTTGACCCGCGATGAGCGCTTTTGCTATGATGGCTCCACCATGAAAAAAATCGCAGCATCCTTGATCGGATTTCTATTAACGTTTTCGGCCTGGGGCGCCGTCCAGGCCGCGCCCGGACAGGACAAGGCCGACCTCGTCGTTCGCAACGCCAGGATCTTCACCGCCTGGGACGCCAAGCCCTGGGCGGAAGCGGTCGCGGCCAAGGACGGAAAGATCGCCGCGATCGGCTCCGACACGGAGATCGCCGGCTGGATCGGTTCCCAAACCAGGGTCATCGACGCCGGCAAACACCTGGTCATTCCCGGACTCATCGACGCCCACACCCATTTCAGCTCGGGCGGCCGCTCCCTCATATCGCTCAGCTTCCGCGGCGTTCGCTCGATCGAGAAAGTCCAGGAGATGATCGCGGCCAAGATCAAAGAGCTTCCGCCCGGCGCCGCCGTCTTCGGCGTCGAATACGACCACTCCCTCTTTCCGGGAGGACTCTGGCCGACCAAGGCCGACCTGGACAAGGTGTCCCCCGCCAACCCGGTCGTCATCGAGCGCGTCGACGGCCACTCCGTCTGGGTCAACAGCCTGGCCCTCTCCCAATCCGGAATCAGCAAAGATACGGCCAATCCTTTCGGCGGCGAAATCCTCAAGGATGCCAAGACGGGCGAGCCGACCGGCATTCTGACCGAAGCGGCGACATCGTTGCTTAAAGTCAAGCGGACCGCCGTCAAGTCCACGCTCGAGGAGGACATCCTGCGCGCGCTCGAGCACGCGGCCATGCTCGGCCTGACCGGCGTCCAGACTTCGTCCTCGCTCTCCGAGCTCGGAATCTACCGGAAACTCAAGGACCAAGGGAAGATGACCCTCAGGGTCTACGCCTGGCTCCCCGTCGAGGGACTGGACAGCTACATCGCCAAAGGCATCCGCCAGGGACAAGGCGACGACCTCGTCCGGGTCGGCTTCCTCAAGCTCTTCATCGACGGGACGCTCGGCTCGGGGACGGCCCTCCTGTTCTCGCCCTTCACCGACGAGCCCGGCAAAACGGGCCTCCCCCAGTATCCCGAGGAGAAATTCGCCGCTTTGATCGCCAAGGCTCACGAAAACGGCTACCAGACCGGGACCCACGCCATCGGCGACAAGGGCGTCAACTGGGTTCTGAACGCCGTCGAGAAGGCCCAGCTGCGCTTCGGAATGAAGGACATCCGCCACCGGATCGAGCACGCCCAAGTCCTCGTGCCGTCCGACTTCGCCCGTTTCAAGACGCTGGGCGTCATCGCCTCGATGCAGCCCACCCACTGCACGACCGACATGCGCTTTTGCGAACGGCGGGTCGGCCTGGAACGTTCCAAGTACGCCTACGCCTGGCGGACCCTTCTCGACGCCGACGCCCGGATCGCCTTCGGCTCGGACTGGCCGGTCGAGCCGCTCGACCCGATGCGCGGCCTGTACTCGGCCGTGACCCGCAAGAGCATCGAATTCGACGTCCCGGAGGGCGGCTGGTTCCCGGAACAGAAGCTGACCATGGCCGAGGCCGTCACCTTGTTCACGAAGGGCGCGGCCTACGCCTCCTTCGAGGAGGGTATCAAGGGCTCGCTCGAACCGGGCAAGCTCGCGGATCTCGTCATTCTCGACAAGAACCCGCTCACGGTGGATCCCATGACGATCAAGAACATCAAGGTCGTAGAGACAATCAAGGACGGAAAGACG
>JALHUR010000363.1 GCA_022867325.1 Candidatus Aminicenantota bacterium
CTTGATCCGCTCGGCGAGCATGTCGACGATCTTTTCCAGGGCGGCCGGCTTTTCGATCAGCCGGATTTTTTCGAAATACCATTCGGAGTGTTTGCCCGAGGTCAGTTTGAAATGGCCCTGGAGCAGGGCGTCGCAGTCCTTGAACAGCGTCAGGACCTTGTCCGAGCCCGGCAGCGTCATGAGCGTTCTCCTTGTGAAGGGTCAGCCCATTATTTTAGAGGTAGCCTCTTCGCCGCAAGAATTCCCGGAGATCCGGTCGCGGCGCGGCTTAGTCAGACCTCGATCGCGCCCTGGAGATAAGTCACGGCCCGGCCGCCGATAAGCACCCGGCCGCCGCGGTGTTCGCAGAAAATCTCGCCGCGCCTTTTCGAGACCTGGTAGGCGTGGAGGACGGCTTTCCCCAGGCGCTTGGCCCAGTAGGGGATGAGAAGGGTGTGGGCGGACCCGGTGACGGGGTCCTCGAGGATCCCGGCCCGCGGGGCGAAGAAGCGGGAGACGAAATCGGAGCGGTCGCCCGGCGCCGTGACGATGATCCCCAGGCAATCGAGCTTGGCCAGCTCGGCGAAATCGGGTTCGAGGGCCAGGACGTCCGCTTCGCTTTTGAAAACGGCCATGTAATCCCGTCCCAAGAGAACATCGACCGGCTTCGATTTGAGGCCCTTGATCAACGCTTTGGGGGACCGGACCGGCTTCGCATCGTAGGCCGGGAAATCGAGCTGGATGAGGTCGCCGCTCCGGCCAGCCCTGAGCTCACCGCTTTTAGACGAAAACACGATTTCGTTTTTGTTGTAGACGAGATGGCGGAAGATGACGTGGGCCGTGGCCAGAGTCGGATGGCCGGCGAGATGGATTTCGATCTTGGGCGTGAACCAGCGGATATCGAAGGCGTCGCCCGTCCGGACGAAAAAGGCCGTCTCGGACAGGTTGTTCTCCTCGGCGATCGCCTGCATGGTCGCGTCGGGGAGCCAGGCCTCGAGAGGGCAGACGGCCGCGGCGTTCCCGCCGAATATCTTATCCGAGAAAGCGTCGACCTGGTAAAGCGGAATTCTCATCGGACCTCCAATCGACACTATCTTGCTGCAGAAAAGGGCCGGGGACAAGCTTTTTATATTTCCTAAAGAGGGCTTTAATCCCCTCGCGGGATTCCACGGACGTTAGTCCGTGGAGCTTCAGAAGCGGGAGGAAGCGACCATGCGGAGGTCAGCCTTAGACGCTTGAAGTCAGGGCGAGGGGAGGATGGCGAAGAAGGCCGTATGAGAGACCGAGCGGGCATGGTCCGATTTGGGGACACGTTACAGAATCAAGGGATTCAGTACATGTCCCCAAATCGGGAGCGAGACCCGGAGTGGGAGCGGATTTGACTCGCTGGGGCAAATCCGCGTCCTTCGAGTCCCATCGGCTAAGCCTGCCCTTCTATTACAAACTCCACCGATAGGAGACTTTGAGGAGAAAGATATTGTCGCCGGGGGCGGTCAGCAGGTCGCCCAGGTCGCGGCGGAACTGAAAGTCGCCGGGATGGGCGTAGTCCGCGCGATTCTGGGTCCAGACGAAGTAGAGGAGGGAGCCGGGCAGATACTCCCATCTCAGGACGACCGTACCTCGCAACGATTTGACGTTGAAATCGGGATTCCAGAATGAGAACGGCGCGGCCGGGCCGTCTCCATCGGGATCGACCGTGTAGCGCCGGCCGTCATAAGCGATCGTCGAATCCCCTTCGCCGTAGACGTTGTACTCGAAGGACTTGGGCCGAGCCAGCTCCTTGAAGCATCCGTATTCGCCCACGGCGATGAAGGGCTGGAGGTAGAGCTGGAGGCTGAGCCGGGGCGTGAAAATCCAATTCAGGCGGATGGTGCTCGAGAGGACCCGCTGCCGGATCCGGCCGAAGACGTAGCGGTTGCCGTAGGTCGCCGTCATCAGGGGGTCCTGGATCCGGGTCACCCACATCAGCTGGGAGTCCTCGAAGCTGTAGCCGGGCCCCAAGGACAGGTTGAAATTGCTCCGGGGTTTCCAGCGCAGTCCGGCCTCGGTGGACCACTCGTAGCTTTCGCTCGGCCGCTGATAGGTCGAAGTGAAGCCCTCGAACACGATTGGCTTGCGGTTATCGCTGGACAGGCTGAGGTTGACCTGGTATCCGGGCGGGACCGTGGCCCGCGGGCCGCCCCGGGTCATTCGGTTACTCGTCGTCTCGGGATTGTATGCGAGCATGATTTCGCCGCCCCAGTAATTCAGGAGCTGCCCATAAAAGGATGTCAGCCAGCCGTCCCAGGTCTTGTTCCCGCCGAAGTCGTAATTCCGGAACGGCCCGCCGATCAGGGTCGCATTCCGGAAGACTTTTCCAGGCTTAGTCCATTGGATACCGGGGAGGATGCTGAAGTTGATGATGTCGGAGCTCCCGTACTGGAATCCCATGTCGTTGGGGTTGAATCCCGGCGAAAGAACTCCGAGGTTCGCCAGAAACAGGTACTTGCCCTGCTGCTTGGCCAGGGCCAGGCGACCCCCCCAGCCCATCAGCGAGGTCGCCGCGGGATCAACCTCGACATGGGTCGCGTCGGGGCGCTGGAAATAATGCATCGAGGAGTTTTGGATGCGCAGGATATCCTCGCGGCTTCCCTCGATCCGGGTGCCGCCGAACCAGCCTCCGATGACCCATGCCCTTTTCTTGTCGAGGAAGATCCAGCCGTCGAAGCCGAGGCTGAAGGCGTTCTTGTTGAGGATCCCGTTCAGGGCCTCGCTCCGCAGGTCGCGCGCGACTCCGGTCGCCATGATACCGAATCCCTGCTGGCCTTTGTTGAAATCCTTTTGAGCGCGTAGGACGCCGTAATAGGAAAAAGGCTCGACCTCCTCCCGGCTGCGCATCCCCAGGCTGTCGATATCGGCGAACTCGCGGGCCGTCAGGGCGCTGATGAAACCCACGTTCCAGCCGTCGCCGACCTGACCGGTCAGCTTGAATGCGCCCAGAATCGTGGACCGGTCGGGGAAGTTCACGAATCCGTCCTGGCTGACGTATCCTTGCGGCGAGCGGCCGACGCGGCGGCTGTAGAAAAAGGACGGATTGGGCCAGTTGAGGTTGGCGTTGATGTAGACGCCGCCCCGGCCGAAGCCGTTGAACAGGGAGGCGCCTTCGATGAAGAAAGGCCGTTTTTCCTGGTAATAGGTCTCGTAGGCGGAGAGGTTGATGACGGCCGGATCGACTTCGACCTGTCCGAAGTCGGGGTTGACGGTCGCGTCCAAGGTCAGATTGCTCTTGAGCCCGATTTTCAGGTCGAAGCCGGCGTTGCCCAGGGTCCTGCGGCCGGTCTGGAAGGGATTGCCCATTTCGGACGGCTTGAACTGGGCCTGTCCCACGGAGTAGGGAAGAAATTCGACATGGCGGCCGGGATGGATGTCCTTGATGCCCTCGAGCCGGGCGAAGCGGGACACGAAGGCGATATCCTCCTTGGGGACCCATGCGTAGCTCATCCGTTCTTTTTTGCGGATGATGCTGCGCTGGAAGTTGACGCCCCAGACGTACTCATCTTTTTTGGGAAAGCGGAGCTGGTTGAGGGGGATCCGCATTTCGACGATCCAGCCCTCGCCGTTGACAACGGCCTTCGATTCCCAGACGCCGTCCCAAGTGTCGTCCTCGGACACGTCGTTGGAGAGGGTCAGGTCCATGATCGACCCGGCGGGATTGACGCCGAACTGGTAGCCGCTCCTCCGGTCGAAGTAGGGATCGATCGAGACGAAGAACCAGTCCGAGTCGAGCGGATCGTCGCGGCGGCCGAGGAGCTGCTTGATGGACTTAGGGTCGGAGTCGTAAAGGTAGGCGGCGATATAGAGGCTGGCATCGTCGTAGGCGATCCAAACTTTTGTTTTTTCGCTGGGCTGGCTTCCGTCGACGGGATCGGTCTGAAGAAATTCGTCGGCGCCCGGCGTCTGCCAGACCGTCTCGCTCAGGACGCCGTCGAGGGCGACGGGCTCGTCGGCCCGCACGGCAACGACCGGTTTGGGCACGAAGGCTTTCTTTTCGGATTCGGCCGGTTTGTCTTTGGCCGCGAAGAATAAAGGCAGGGCCAGACAGATCAGGCAAAGTAGCGTTCTTTTCATCTGTTTCGCTCCTATCGATCAATCTTCGGCCGCTCCCGCCGGGAGCAGACGAGGACGGCTCCTTCCCTAGACACTCTCTTTCATCACCCCGTCCTCACAAGGTAATACGCTCGCAAGCGTCAAAAGGTTTCTTCTCGATTTGCCAAGATCGGGCCGATAGGTCAAAATAGTTCCCTATGAAGATCGAGGCGCTCGAGATCGAACGGCTGGAGCGGAGGCTCCGGGAAGCGAAGCCCGGCCCGGCCGCCCAGCTTAGGATGGCGCCGAATCCGCGGCTCGGCCACCGGCCCTATACGGAGGTCGAGGATTCCTGCCTGAAGGCCGGCGTCCTGATCCTTCTTTACCCGAGGGACGGCGAGATGTATCTATCCCTGATCCGCCGGACCGGCCTTGTCTTCCATCACAGGGACCAGATCGGACTGCCGGGCGGGCGGCTCGAGGCGGGCGAAGATTTCGTCCGGGCGGCCCTCCGCGAAACGCAGGAAGAGCTGGGGATCGCCCCCGAAGGGCTCAGGGTCATAGGAGACTTGACCCCCCTCTACATACCCCCCAGCAATTTCTGCGCCTATCCGGTCGTCGCCGTCGCTTCCGAAACCCCGGTTTTCCGGCCCGATCCGCGCGAGGTCGCGGAAGTCATCGAAATCCCGCTCGGGCATCTGGCCGATCCGGACCGGGCCGGGCGCGAGACCTGGCTCGCCGGCGGCCGTTCCCTCGAGGTTCCTTTTTATGCTTTCGGGAGCCACAAGATCTGGGGCGCAACGGCCATGATCCTCTCCGAATTCCTGGAAATCTTGGGGTAAACCCACAATTCTGCTATAATTCTGGACTTGAAAGGAGAACGGCCATGGCCATTCGTCTTGACGGTTCGCATCTGACCATCGAACAGCTCGTCCGGATCGCCCGGGCCAACGAGCCCGTCGAACTCGACCCGGCCGCTCTCGACAGGATTAAAGCCTGCCGTGCCATGCTCGAAGAGAAGCTCAAAGCCCGGGAGATCATGTACGGTACCAATACCGGGATCGGCGAATTCTCCGAGCTCGTCCTCAGCGACGAACAGGTCCTCCAGTTCCAGCGCTATCTCATCTACAACCACGCGGCCGGGATCGGCGAGCCGGCCCCGGTCGAGCAGGTTCGGGCGGCCATGGCCAGCCGTGTCAATGTTCACGCCCGGGGCCGGTCCGGCTGCCGGCCCGAGATCACCCTGACTCTGATCGATATGCTCAACAAGGGCGTGACGCCCGTCGTCTGCCGCAAGGGCTCGGTCGGCGCCTGCGGAGACCTGGCCCCGATGTCCCAGATCGCGCTCCTCCTCATGGGCGAAGGAGAGGCTTTCTATAAGGGCGAGCGGCTTCCGGGCCTGACAGCCCTGGATAAGGCCGGGATCCCCGTGCCCGGGCTCCAGGCGCGCGACGGCCTGGCCGCCATCAACGGCTCGAACCTGCTGACCGCCATGAGCGCGCTCCAGCTCTACGATATCAACCGCTGGCTCAAACAAGCCGAGATCGCCTGCTCCATGACGCTCGAGGCTTTGATCGCCAACCTCAAACCCTACGACGTCCGGCTTCACCGGGAGCGGGGCTTCGCGGGCGCCATCCGCTCGAGCCAGGCCATCCTGAAATGCATCGAGGGGAGCGACCTGGCCACGGGCAAGATGAAGACCAAGGTCCAGGACGCCTACTCGATGCGCTCCTCGCCCCAAGTCATCGGGGCCGCCCACGACGCCGTCGCCCACGCCCGGAAACAGGTCGAGACCGAACTCAACGGCACGGCCGACAACCCGATCTTCCTTCCCGAGTTCAAGCTGACCTTGACCGGCGCCAACTTCCAGGGGAGCCCGATTTCGCTTCCCATGGACATGGTCGGGGCGGCCGTCACCATGATTTGCGTCCTCTCAGAGCGGCGTCTCAACCGGCTCACGAACCCCGCCCTCTCGATGGGCCTGCCGGACTTCCTGACGAAGGGCGCCGGGATGTTCTCGGGCATGATGCTGAGCCAGTACACGGCTGACACGCTGATCGCCGAACAGCGCATCCTTTCCATGCCGGCGTCAATCCAATCCATTCCGGCCGCCGCGGATCAGGAAGATTTCGTTTCGATGGGAATGAATACCGCCCTCAAAAACGCACAAATTCTTGACAACGCATACGGCGTGCTCGGCATCGAATTCATGGCCGCTTCCCAGGCGTTGGACTTCCGACCCCTCACTCCCGGCCAGGGTGTGCAGACCGCCAAGAGTATTGTCCGCAATCACATCAGCCACCTCGAGATTGACCGGCCGCTGTATCCGGACCACACCCGGATGAAAGAGCTGGTTAAGTCATGTGAAATACTGGAAGAAGTGGAAAAGACAATCGGCAGTCTCGAGTAGCGCGCCGCTCCGCACGCCCATCGAAATCGAATTATCGCCCGACGAGCCCCGAGAGAACCGTGTCAAACTGCAGGGCGACCACGGCGAAACCGATGATTCAGTGAATCCGGTCTACTTGGTCTCGATTATCTGAACAACGATTCGGCGCGATTGTCTGGGGCCGTCGAATTCGCAGAA
>JALHUR010000364.1 GCA_022867325.1 Candidatus Aminicenantota bacterium
AACGTCTCCGAAAGCTGGATCATCTTGCCCCCGATCGAGGGGTTCTTCTCGACGAGGATGACCTCGTAGCCGTGGTCGGCGATGTCCATGGCGGCCTGCAGGCCGCTGACCCCGCCGCCGATGACAAGGGCCCGCCTATTGACGTCAACCTTGATCGGGTCCAGGTTCTCGTTCTGCCGGGCCTTGGCGACGTGCGATTTGACGATCTTGACGGCCTTCTTGGTGGCCTTCTCCTTGTCCGTATGGACCCAGCTGTCCTGTTCCCGGATGTTGGCGATCTCGATCTGGTAAGGGTTGATGCCGGCCAGCCGGGCCGCCTCCTGGAAGGTCTTCTCGTGGAGCGTCGGCGAACAGGCGGCGACGATGATCCCGTCGAGATGCTTCTCCTTGATCGTGTCGATGATCATCTGCTGGCCGGGGTCGGAGCACATGTAGACGTAGTCCGTGGAGAACGTCACGCCGGGATAGTCCTTCAGCACTTGAGCGACTTTTTCAACGTCCACCACGCCGGCGATGTTGACGCCGCAGTGGCAGACGAACAACCCGATCCGCTTCTCTTTATTCTTCGTCTTGGCGGTCATGTCCTTACCTCAGTCGCCGGAGTCTCGCTGAACAGGTTGTCCGCGGGGACGCGGTGCTCCCCGAGCCCGAGCACGGATTTGTCCACCCCCAGCGCCCAGGCCAGGAGCTGGGTGAAGAACACGACCGGGAGTCCGGGGAAATCCAGGAAGGTCTCCTTGATCGCCTCCTGGCGATGGTCCATGTTGTAGAAACACAGCGGACAGGTCACGGCCACGGCCTTGGCCCCGTTCATCCCCGCCGAGCGGAGGATGCGGTAAGACGCCTCGCTGGCCGCGGCGGGCAGGGAGACGGAGAGATAGGACCCGCAGCATTCCTGCTTGAAGGGGTAATCGACGGACGCGCAGCCTACGGCTTGGAGGAATTCCTCGAAAAGCCGGGGGGAGTCGGGTTCGTCGACGGCCATCTCCTCCTGAGGCCGGAGCAACCGGCACCCATAATAGGGGGCGACGGCCAGGTTCTTCAGATCCCTCTTGATCCGTTCGCGGATCCTGGGATAACCGACCCTGTCGCGCAGGAACTCCAAGAGGTGGAGGACTTTGACTTCGCCGGCATAGTCCTCGAAGCCCGTCGTCCTCTCCTTGGTCAGGGGGTTGATCTGGATATCGTCCCGGAGATAGGCGTTGATCCGCTTGCGCTTAAGCGGGTCGTCCTTGATGGCCTTGTCGGCCCGCTTCAGGACGGCGAAACAAAAGGAGCAGGTCGTCACGAGAACGTCCCCGCCCTCCTCCCGGACCTGGCGCAGAACACGGATCGGGGCGGCCAGCCCGACGATCTTTTCCTCGGTGAGCGGGTATTCCGCGCCGCAGCAGGTCCAGCCCTCGGGTTCGACGAGCTCGACGTCGAGCCGCTTCATCGCCTCCCGGGTGGAGATGTCGAGAGCGGTCGTTTTCTGCTTGAGCGTACATCCTGGATAATAGTGGACTTTCATGAGCTTTCTCTATTTCGAAAACTTGCGGAAGATGGAGACCAGAACCTGCTGCGGGACTTCCTGGGCCAGTTCCGGCGAGATCTCGCCCGGACCGAAAGCGTCTTTTCCCTTGGGATCTAAGATGTGACGGACGGCCTCCATCACCCGGGCCATGTCGATGCCTTTCGGGCATCGGGACTCGCAGGTGAAGCAGGAGGCGCACAGGAAAAGGGTCTTGGACCGGAGGACATCCTCCTCGAGCCCCATCTGGATAAGACGGATGATTTGGTTGGGGAGGAGATCCATCTCCGAAGCGACGGGACATCCGGCCGAGCATCGCCCGCACTGGTAGCAGGCGTAGACATTCTCGCCGGAAAGCTCCTCGATCCTCTCGATGAACTTACGCGGTTGGGAACTCGCCTTGAGCTTGACTCTCATGCTCTCTCCTCGCGTAGAGTAAAAATATGCCGAAAAATAATTATAAGTGCGTTGCGCGGTTCTCTAGCTTCCGGAGCGAGGCATCGACGACGTCCCGAACGCTCTTTCTTTCCCCTCGTCGAGCGAGGGCCTTTTTTAGCGGAGATACGGCTCTCGGATCTCCGATCTCTCCTAACAGCCGGGCGGCGCGGAAACGCGTCGTCCATGACCGGCTGTTCAAAGCCTCAATCAGCAGGTCCACGGCATCCTGTCCGAAATTGAGGAGCGCGGTCTCGGCGCTCTCGCGCACGCTCCAGTGGGGATCGGCCATGGCCTTGAGCAAGGGAAGGATGGATTTCCGGTCCTGAAAGTTGCCCAGAAGCCGGGCGGCCTGAACCCGGACTTCCCTTGATGAATCCCTGAGGCCGCCCTTGGCGACGTCCAGGATGCCGGGTTGGCCCAGCCCGGCCGTCCTCAGGACTCGGAAGGCCTCGCGCCGGATGAAGTCGGCCCTGTCCCCCCGGGCTATCCGGACGAGATGCTTGACGGCCTCGGGGCCGGCCAGCTTGCCCAGGGCCCGGACGGCTTCGAACCGGACGTTGTCGGACTCGTCCTGGAGCGAAGGCAGGATCTCGGGGACGGCGGACGGGTCCGCCACCTCGCCCAGAACCTTGAGGGCGGAGCAACGGCCCCAGGCGGCGCACCCGATCTGGTAGAGGGCCTGGCAGGCCGCCTCCTGGACGTCGGGCAACCCCTCCTCGACCATCTCCTTGAGCAGGGGAATGGCGCGGTGGTCCTCCAGCCCCCCGAGGGCTTTGATGGCCCTCATCTGGAGTTCCGGGTGCTCCTTGTCGCAGGCGTCTCTGGTCAGCTTCTCGATGTCCGACGCGTTGAAGGAGAGGGTGGCCACGAGGTGACGGGTCACGATCGGGCCGAAGCGGACAAGGGCGGACACAGCCGACTGGCGGACGATGAAATAGCTGCTGCGGAGATAGCTGATCAGGGCGGCCACGGATTTCGGATCTCCGATCCGGCCCAGGCACTTGAGGAACGCCCGCTGCGCGAATTTATCCCGCTCGCGGGACAGCGCGTTCAAGAGGGGAATCGTGGCTTGCTTCCCGAAGCCGACGAGGGAAGCCACGGCCTGGTCCTGGACCTTTTCCACGTTGTCCTGGACCATCGACACCAGGGGCTCGATGCTGACCTTGTCCCCGATCCGGCCCAGGGCCTCGCAGGCGCTCGTCCGGACGGTGGCATCCTCGTCCTGGAGGAGGTCGATGAGGTAAGGTGTGGAGCCCCGCGATTTCATCTTCCCGAGCGTCCTGGCCGCGTTGGAGCGAATGTTCGGCGAGGGATTCCGGAGGGCGTCATGGAGCCAGGTCAGGCTTTCGGGCCCCATTTCCTGGAAGCCCTCCATGGCCAGGTTGACGATCTCCTCGTTGTCCAGCGAGAACATGTAGATCAGAACCCTGGCCAGGCGGACGTCCTTGCGGGCGACGATATCCCTGACCTTGACCATGAGCTCGGTAACGGCCTCGGTCCGGACGATCCATTCGGGATCCTCGACGGCCTTGAGGAGGAGGTCGATGACCCGGTAGTCGCCCAGCCGGCCGACCGCGGTCACCGCAGCCCAGCGGATCTGGGGGTTGGAAGAATGAAAGATCTTGGGCTTGATCAGCTCCTCGATGGCGTCCGCTCGGCCGTAGCGCCCCAGGGCGATTACCGCCGCGTGCTGGACGCTCGGGTTCATATCGTCGAGCTTCTCGACGAGGAGGGGGTAGATCTCGTCGTTCTTCTCATAGCCCAGCTGCATGATGGCCGCCCGGACGGCGGCCGCGTCTTCACTCTCGCGGGCGATCTGGAGCGAGTTCTTCGGCGGCGGAGGAGCCGTTTTAGCCAATTCAGGTCCTTTCGATGTAGCCCTTGCAGTCCCCGTCGATGTTGAACGAGGTCACCTGGTATTCGCAATCGATGTTGGCCAGGGCCTTGACCGCAGCCCGGAAACAGCCGATCCGGGCGCAGGTCAGGTCGCGGACCGAGAAGCCCTCCTCGATCAGGGCCTGGCAGCTCTTGAGATAGACGCAATCATGGACGGTGATCTCCAGATGGTAGGGGTTGACCTCGGTCAGGTCGAAGAAATTCGCATCCCGGAAGAGACCGCCGGCAACGCCGATCTGGATGTAGTTCTCAACGGCCGCCCGGATGGAGGCGGACTTCTTGATCTGCATCCCGTACTCGTCGCCCAGAAGATGGAGGTAGTACTGGACGGAATGCTCATAGGCGCGGGCGCTGAAAACATAGGGCCGCGTGCCGTGAAAATCCCGGGCCGTCTCCTCGAGAGCGCTCAACCAGGCCAGGGCGACCAGCCAGCCGGCATCTTCGCGATTGATTTTATCCATGACTCCATCCTTCACTTCGTTTTCGGCGCTTTCTTGGCCGGCCGGGCGGCCGTCACCAGGCTCAGCCGTTCCAGCTCCCGCCGCGCGGTCTCGGTATCAACGGGACGGCCGATCTCCTCGCTCCATTTCGAGGCCAGAAACGAGGCGTCCGCCTTGCGATTCCGGGCCCAGAGCAGGACGAGCTTGGCCACATCATCGGGCTTGAAAGCGGCCGGGCGCTCGGCTTCCGCCGCGGCGGACAGAGTGTCCGCGGGCCCTAATGAGATTAGAATCCGCTGCGTGTCTCTGGCGATGGCCAACTCTTCGTTGGTCGGAACAACCATGATCTTGACCCGGCCCGAGCTGATCACGCGCTCGTTGGCCTCGTTCTTACCTGCGTCGAGGACGATGCCGAAATCCTCCAGGCCTTCGGAGATCATCTTCCGGACCAGCCGGGAGTTCTCCCCGATCCCGCCGGTGAAGACGATGGCGTCCACCCCGCCCATTTCGGCCATGTAGGCCCCGATGTACTTTTTGACCGTGTGGCAGTAGATCTCGAGGGCCAGACGGTGGCGCTCGCTGCCGTGGGCGGCTTCCTGCTCGATCTCCCGCATATCGTGAGAAGTCTCGGTCAGCCCCAGCATGCCGCTGTTCTTGTTCATGATCGAATCGATTTCCTTGGTCCCGAGCTTCTCCCGTTCCATGATGTAGGGGACAAGGGCCGGGTCGATGCTTCCGCACCGGGTCCCCATAACCAGGCCTTCGAGGGGGGTAAAGCCCATCGTCGTGTCGACCGATTTCCCTCCGGCCACGGCGGTGATGCTGGCGCCGTTGCCGAGGTGGCAGGTGATGAGACGGAGTTTCCCAATCGGGCGGCCGAGGATCTCGGCGGCCCGGTGGGCGACGTAGTTGTGGGACGTTCCGTGAAATCCGTAGCGGCGGATGCTCAGTTTCCTGTATAGGGCGTAGGGCAACCCGTAGATGTACGCCTTGGGGGGGATGGTCTGGTGAAAGGCCGTGTCGAACACGCCCACCTGGGGGACTCCCGGCAGGAGCGACTCGCAGGCCTCGATGCCTTTGAGGTTGTGGGGATTGTGGAGCGGGGCGAACTGGATGCACTTGCGGATGGTGGCCTTGACCTTGTCCGTGATCAGGACCGAGTCGGAAAAGTCCTCGCCCCCGTGGACGATGCGGTGCCCGATTCCGTCGATCTCGCTCTTGTGGCGGATGACGCCGTGCTGGGGGTGGAGGAGCAGGTTGAGGACCATCTCGATGGCCACGGCGTGGTTGAGCACCTCTCGGATCTCCCGGATCTTGTTGTGGCCCTCGGGTTGGTAGGTGACGATGGCGTCGCTCGACCCGATCTTCTCGACGATCCCCTTAGCCAAGAGGCCTTCATCGTCCATCCTGATGAACTGGAACTTGACGGATGAGCTGCCGCTGTTGAGAACGAGAACTTTCATGGCCTTCGCTATCTCCTTAGAACACGAACGAGGTTTCTCTTATGGTCGAAGATGCCGATCTGTAGCGCGGCTTGGCCGGGCCAGGCATGGGTAGCGCACCCAAAGCAGGGATCGTAGGCCCTGAACGCCATCTCGACGATGTTCAGAAGCCCGTCGTTGACCTGGCCGTTCTTGATGAAGTTCATCGCGGCTTTCTTGACCGACAGGTTGATGGCGGCGTTGTTGTTGGTCGTCCCGACGATCAGGTTGACCTCCCGGACGATGCCCTTCTCGTCGGTCTTGTAGTGATGATAGAGTGTCCACCGGGGCGCCTCGACGACGCCCACGCCCTCGTCCGGAGTCTGGCTGGGGACGACGCGGTAGTCTGGGCCGACGATATCGGGGTCGTCGGCCAGCTCCACCCAGCGCTCGGCCGCGTACAGGAGCTCGATCAGCCGGGCCCAGTGGGTCGCCAGCGTCTGATGGACGGGCTTCCCGCCCAGGGTTTTGTACATCCGGTCGTGTTCCTCGTTGGCCAGGGGTGTGGCCATCCCGTCGGAGACGTTGAGGCGGGAGAGCGGTGTCGCCTTGTAGATGCCGCTGTCCGGGCCGTCGACGAGGCCCTTCCAGCCGATTTTGCGGAGAACGGGGAACTTGAGGTAGGTCCATGGCTCGACGTGTTCGACAAGATGCTGGAGGTAGTCGGCCGGCTTGAACTTGGCCAACTCGCCCCCATCGGGGCTGGTTACGCGGATGTCGCCGTCGTAGAAATTGACGTGGTTGCGCTCGTCGACCAACCCCATGTTGTAGGTGTGGTGGGTGAAGCTGTCGCTCAGGATCAGGTCGACGTAGGCCTTGTTGCCGAGGACGATCTGGTTGAACAGGCCGATGGTGAATTTGGCGAACTCCACGGCGGCCTTCCCTGTTTCGAGGACCTTGTCGCGCTCCTCGCGGCTCATTCCTTTGCTCATCCCTCCGGGAATGGCCCCGATGGGATGGACGGATTTGCCGGCCATCATCTTGATCAGCTCGTGGCAGGCCCCGCGCATGTCGATGACCTTGCGGCCGATCTCGACGCCCACCTTGTGGATGACGCCCAGGATGTTGCGCTGGGCGGCCGGGGCGTCCGGCCCCATAACGAAGTCCGGCCCGGCCAGGGCGTAGAAATGGGTCGAGTGGTCGGTCACGTAGAAGATGACGTAGAGGAGCTCGCGCAGGAGCTT
>JALHUR010000365.1 GCA_022867325.1 Candidatus Aminicenantota bacterium
TCCTTTCCTGGGCTCTTTTACAGGCTTTCTGTTACGACGCCTACGCGCGCGGGGGATCCCCTGGCCTAAACGTCACCGGCCCCGGACGGCCCCAGTGATCCCCAAACGACCGCGCCAGAACGCATAGAGAGCGTCGATCTCGGCCGGGTCCAAGGTGCAGGGCGCCCCCCCTTGACCTCACCGCCACGGGCCAGGGCCGCGTTCCTGGCCTTGGGCCTCATCGTCCTGGCCGCGCCTACGCGCGCGGGGGGCCGACTTGAAAGAGGGCGAGGCTCGGCTGAAGAAAATGTGAAAGGGGGGTAAAGAAAAGGCGGGACCGAACCTCGCCGTAAAATTCACTTTCGATCTTTCGGATCCCAAACGTCGTCCGGCCGTTTCCGGACGGCCGCCCGGATCCGCTTCAAGTGCGCGGCCGAAAGCTCGGCCAGTGGGAAGTCGTTGATCCTATAATTCCCGCCCATCATCTTGGTCACCGTTAGGCCGTCGAGTTCAATTTCGTTCTGGCCGGGATAAGCGGCCGCGATATCTCGGGCCAGGGCCGTCGCGTCTGTGTCAGCTGCCGCTTCCATTTCATCAGCGGTCATAAACGGCGCGCGGGCATTTTCGATTGAACGCTCCAGGTCCACGAGAGCCACGATTGCGCGGGCAGGAGACGATGACGATGGCGAGCTTCACTTATTTGCTACTTCAAAAGCATCGGCAATATCGGCCGTAGCATTTTTCAGAACATAATCTTTGATCTGAGATTTTCCAATCCAGTCTAAGTGAATTGAAATATGAGTTTCGCCTTGGATTCTAATAAACTCGATGTGAGCCATTATTTTTCCATCGTGTTCTTTGAGAGATTTCTCGGCCCGGATGTAGGGTTTGGATGTGATGTAACGATCGGGAGCTTCATTCTTGTCGGTAACTTTATAGCCCAAATCTTCAAGAATAGAAGCCATGACACCGCAAGCTTTATCTGGGGCCTGTGGGCTATAGACGGCACGATCCGAATAATTCATGAAACAGGCGGCCAAAAAGAAAGAGACAAAAACGATTCCCAAGATTTTCTTGACCATGATTTACCTCCCTTTTTTGATATCGAGCGATTCGGCAAGGCACCCTTCGAGTTCTGCCACGGCGTCCTCGAGTTCATCATCGGCCGGTTCGGCTTCAATGTATCGGGCCGCTTTCGATAACGGGATAACGCGGATGAGTAAAACGTTCGGATTCCCGCCGTCCTCCGGGCCGGGTGCCGAATCTCCGACCCTGTGGACGACGACGCGGAACGGCGCGGCCGCCGCCCGGGGCCTTATGTGCCTTTCGAGCTTATCAAGCCTGTGATTCATGCCAGGCCCCCTATCCTATCCGCCAAGGGGGACATTGGGGGGGGAATTGCCACTTTCCCCCGGGCTCCATACCTTTCGCAGGCGTGTCAAAACCCGTTCCATAATGCTCCCGTTTTGCCCCGGAATGGCCCCAAACCCCGAAAATGAGAAACGGGATAAAGTCCGAAATTCTAAGCAGGGGACGGGATAATGTCCGAAAACTCTGCCTGGATACGGGACAAAAAAAGAATTTCGCCCAATTTCAGGCATTAAAAACCACTCCCAAAATCCCGTTTTTATCTGCATTGTTTTCAAGCACTTGCACGCTGTCAAGTTAACATAATGCTTCTTATGCGACACAATTTACGCGTCCCTCTAAAATCGCTTAATTAAATGAAAAGCTTCCAATATGGCTATCAAAGTCGCGTACAAAAAGGCGCCCGCAATAATATTCAACACCGTGACAATTAGGGGGATTGGCATGATAGTTTTTAGCTGCTTCAAAGAACGCGCCCCGTATTTAACGGGGTCTTCGCCTCTTAAAAATGCATTCAACCGATGTGTATAAACGACCTGAAAAATGATCCCCATAATGATAAATATGACGACTAGAATTATCGGTGGCTTAATAATGTTTATGCCTATTCCGCCCAGGACAACACCAACGAAAAACTTCAATACGGCGCTCATGATTTCTCCGTTCGCGTCTTCAGATGATGGCGAAGTGTCCCTTCATTGATCCCCAGGTCTCTGGCCGTCCCGCGAAGCCCTTTGTCCTTGACGGCAGACTTCAGGTCTTGAAGGCGGATCGTCCGAAGCCCGGACCGCCTAGCCTTCGACCTGGCCTTGATCCCGTATCCCGCCAGCGCCCTATGGACCGAGTCTTTCGTGCATCCCAGCACGGCGGCGACATCCCGGACGGATCGTCCTTCCTTGACGTAAAGCTTGACCAGGTCCGCCTTCGACGGCGCTGGACCCGTCGGGGGCCGTCCCCGCTTCACTTCCATCCCGGCGGCTTCCTGATATTTGATCCGGCCCATGAGAATTATTACCTCCTTCCTTAGTCTTTGCTCATGAGGCTAATTTACGCCGTTACGGCGTCCCTTTAATCGAGAAGGCTGGCGATAGCCCGGCCTTCCTTTCCTCATTACCGCGCCTGCCGCGGCTTCGTCTTCGTCGGTTGCTCTGGTTCACCCGTTTTGCTGACTACCCGGTTCTGTTGGTTCCTCGGATTTGCCACCTGGCTTTTCTGTCGAAGATTCCTCTGTCGAAGTTTCCTTTGTGCGTCTGGTTGCTTTTCCGTAGAAACGACGGATTCGGCTCTGAGCCTTTGCGGCCTCTTCTCCATCAAGGACTTCCCGTTTTATCACCTCGTTGCTCAGGCCTTGTATGATCTCTTCAGGTGTGACAAGCACTCCCTCTGAGATTTTCCGCAATTCGCGCCGGATGACGTTTACTACCTCATCACTAAGCACGATAGCGCCCAGAATAAATCGGTTGACCGTGAGAGTCTTCTCGTGAAAATCCTCGCGGGCGTCTTTGGCTAAACCTTCTTTGCAGAGTATGAAGAGTCTTTCCAGATGCTCTTCATTTTTCGGGTCGAGTTCGTCGAACGAGAACTCACAGACAAGATCATAGTTGATTGGCTTTTCGAACCTGATCTTGTAGACTTGCCATATCAGCCCGCTTGTGAGGATAACCCACTGGGCTCCATTATTGGCCGCGTATTCAATGGCTTGACGCAGGTGGGATTCCTTGAGTCCGAGTCCGATTGCCTTCACCTCGATCAGGAATTCGATCTTGTTATTGATCTTAATAGCAAGGTCGCAGTAGGTTCCGCGAACGGCAAACTCGCTGGTGACTTCCAGATATTTGTCATATCCGAATACTTCCGCCAGCATATCCTTGATAATGGAAACCGTGTCAGATTCGTTCACGTCTCGATCTTTGGCAAGCTTAAGCACTTGCTGAAACTTGTTAATTGATCGCATTAACCGGTCGCTAACTCGTTTCGGTATCATCTTTGCATCCCCTTTTCTTCTCTTCTACTTATTTATCCCAACACTTAACAAAAGAATCGATCCGCGGCTTCCACGGTATCCTTAAGGTTAGCCATAGCTCGAAGCAGCATGGTCTGCTGACAGCTCCCAGGTCCCCGAAAGATACGCTTTCATGGTTTCCTCCTTATCAGCTGATAGAATTCATTCAGGTCCTTCCCCTTTCCATGATCAGCTGGCGCGACGCTGGAAGCCGGCCCGGACGAAGTGCCCCGCGATGTCCAGCACCCCCGTCCGTCCGGCGAAGTCAATTCCCATCCGGATCTATGATTTTCTTTTTCTGCTGGGTTTTGAAAAGCTGCTCCGGATGTTGAATCCCGCCCCTTGACCATGATGGAATAATACTTCCGGCCGCGCTGCGATGTCAATATGAAGAGCAAACCTCTCCCCGTGTCACAAATATGTCACAGATTCAGTTGAATAGCGGGTAAACTACGGTATTGGAGCGGAAAGGAAGAAACAGGGCAAATGATTGAATTTACAAGCAAATAAGGTGGGGTGAGTGAGGGGACTTGAACCCCCAACCTTCGGATCCACAGTCCGATGCTCTAACCAGTTGAGCTACACTCACCGTCCGTTGCGAAGCAAATGATTTTCTCATCCCGGGCCGATCTTGTCAAGACTTGCTGTAATTAAATTAAAAACAATAATTTACACATAAATCGGCCTGAACAATGGGTTTGGCCCGTTCGCCGACGCTACCCCGCCCTGAAAGGCGGGGCTAAAAATCGGAGCCCCGCCTTTCAAGGCGGGGACGAGAAGCGACACTTTTGTACTCAGCCCCTTTAGAGGGGATGGGGCTGAGTGGGCTCAGGGTTAACCCCGAACAAGCCCCGGCATTCATGCCGGGAGCAGCCTTGTAGCACTCATGGCTTCCATGAGTGTCGAAGGGTTGACTCCCTTATGCCGGATTTCAGCGTTTCTGGCCTTCGATGAGGTCGAGGACGTCGGCCGAATCGCGCCAGCGGGGCCGGACTTTGACCTGGAGGTCGAGATAGATCCGGGTCTTGAGGATGTCCTCGATCTCCCGGCGGGCCTCGCTCCCGATCGCTTTGAGAAGCTGGGCCTGGCGGCCGATGACGATCTTGCGTTGGGAGTCCTTTTCGACAAGGATGCTTGCTTGGAGGTAGATGACGGGCGGTCGGGGGGCTTGTCCTTCCGGCGTCTCGGCGCGGCGTTCCTCGATTTGCTCGAGGAGGACGGCCGTCACGAAAGGCAGCTCCTGTTCGACGCGGGCGAGGAGCTTCTCGCGGATGATTTCGGCCAAGAAGAACCGCTGAGACTGGTCCGTGATCTCGTCGGCTGCATAAAGCCGGTCCGCTTCGGGGAGAGCGCGGTAGAGGCAGTCCTCGAACCGGTCGAGGTTGATCCCCTTGAGGGCCGAGACGGGGATGATCTCCTCGAAAGCGAGGAGGTCCTTGTAGCGGTCGATGAGGGGGAGGAGCTTGTCTTTCCGGATCAGGTCGACTTTGTTGAGGAGGAGGAAGAGGGGCTTGGAGACGTTTTTGAGCGTTTCCAGGACGAAGGCGTCGCCGTGGCCGAAAGGCTGGGGGGCGTCGACGAGGAGGCAGACAAGGTCGGCCGTCTCAAGGGAGGTGAAGACGAAGTTCATCATCCGACGGTTGAGGCCGTGGAGGGGCTTGTGGATGCCGGGGTTGTCGATGAAGACGATCTGCCCGCGGTCGGTCGTCTTGATCCCCAGGATGCTGATCCGGGTCGTCTGGGGTTTGTCCGAGACGATGGCGATCTTCCGGCCCAGGATCCGGTTGATAAGGGTCGACTTCCCCGCGTTGGGGCGGCCGACCAGCGCGACGGTCCCCGAGTTCATCGGTCGGGCCCTTCCGTCTTCCCGGGATGCTCCCGGACCCGGAGTTTCTTGACGCGCTTGGGGTCGACATCGAGGACCTCGAAGCCGAGGCCCTTGTGGAAGACCGTCTCGCCCTTGCGGGGAAGCCGCCCCAGCTGATGGGTGACCAGGCCGCCGGCGGTGAGGAAGTCGTCCTCGGCCAGATCCCGGTCGAAGCGGTCCTCGAGTTCCTCGACTTCGACTTCGCCGGAGACGGTGAAGTCCTGGGGCCCGTTCTCGATGATCCGGGGTTCCTCGAGGTCGTACTCGTCCAGAATTTCGCCGACGATCTCCTCGACCAGATCCTCCATGGTCACCAGCCCCGAGACCCCGCCGTGCTCGTCGACGACGATGGCCAGTTTGACCTGGACCCGCTTAAACTCCTTGAGAAGAGCCGAGACCTCCATGGATTCGGGAATGAAAATGACGGGGCGGATCAGGCCCTCGATGGGCAGGTTTTTCTGGGCGGAATCCGCATATTCGAGAAGATCCTTGGCGATAACGATGCCTTCGATATTGTCGATCCGGTCCTTGTAGACGGGGATCCGCGAGTATTGCTCCTTGCGGATGAGCTCGCGGAGGCGCTCGATCGTGGCATCCTTCCGGATGCAGACCATCTTGACCCGGGGCGTCATGATTTCCCGGACGAGCGTGCCGCCGAACTCGACGACTCCGCGCAGGAGGCTTTCCTCCTCTTTCTCGATGATTCCTTCCTCCTGGGCCTCGTCGAGGAAGGTTTCGATGGCGTCCTCGGTCGCTTCGCGCGGCTCGTCCGTCTCCTCCTTGTCTTCATCCTCCCGCTCCTGGAGGCGGCGGGAGACGAAGGTCAGGGGCGAACTCAGGACGAGGAGCGGGCCGAGGACGGGCAGGAAAAAGCTCAAGAGGCGGACCCGGCTCAGGGTGTTGACGAGCCGGGCGCCGAATTCGAGGAGGAGGAGATAGCCGGCCAGGGCGGTCAGGGCCGGTCCGGCCGGCCAGAACCGGCCGCGCGGGAAAACCAGGAACAGGCACAGACTCGCGGCCAATAGGGCCAGGATGCGGAGCGTTTCGACGGCGATCCCGAGATCGTCGAAGCGGTCGAGCATCCGTTGGCGGTATTTTTTGTCCCTGTCCTCGAGGATCCCGCTGAACGAGATCTTGGAGCACGAATTCAGGGAGACGTGGAGAAGGGAAAGGAAGAAGGCGGCCGCTCCGAAGGCAGCCAGCCCCGTTCCCGCCAACCAGGCCGTCCTCACCTCAAGCTCCCAGGAACTTCCGCCGGACTTTGGCTTCCTCGGCCTCCATCCCCCTGAAATGCTTGTATCCCAAAAGGTGGAGGAATCCGTGGATGACAAGGATGCGGAGTTCCCGGTCCAGGTCGTGATTCTTTTCGGCGGCCTGGGCCGCGGCGCGCGGGACGGAGATGATGATGTCGCCCAGGAAATAGCGGCCGTCGGGTCCGCGCGTCCCGATCGGGAAGCTGAGGACATCGGTCGCTTTGTCCTTGCCCCGGAATTCGCGGTTGAGCAGCTTGATGCGCCGGTCGTCGACGAAGGCCAGCACGATATCGGGATCCTTGAGACGATAGCGCCGGACGAGCCCGGCCACGAGGTCCCGGAAGCTCCGGACCCGGAGGCGGGCTTTGCGCTGGAGGTTAATGACTTCGATCATGGGCGTTGGAGGATTTGGACGGCTTCCTGTCTTTCTTGATCTCGAACTCGAACCCGGGGTAGTGAACCCGGGGATGGTAGACGGCGTAGAGGATGGACAGGAAAGAAGCGGCTATCGTCCGCAGCTCGCGGATCGAAAAGTCGCACTCGTCGAGCTGGCCGTCCTCGATGTAGCTCGAGAAGATTTCGGTGATGACCTTGTTGAGGCCGTCCCGGGAGGGGGATTCCAGGCTCCGCGAGGCGGCCTCGACCGAGTCGGCTAGGAGGACAAGCCCGGCCTCCTTGCTCTGCGGTTTCGGCCCCGGGTAGCGGTAATCCTCCTCGCCGACCTTCTGCATCTCGGGGTCGTAGGTCTCTTTGGCCTTCTGGTAGAAGTAGCGGACGAGCGAGGTCCCGTGATGTTGCTCGATAATTTCGCGAAGGGCGGTCGGCAGCTTGAGCTTGCGCGCCAGGTCGACGCCCTCCTTGACATGGTTGATGATGACGAGGGTCGAGATGTTGGGGGAAAGCTCCCGGTGCATGTCCGGGTTGCGGGCCGTGTTCTCGATGTAATAGTCGGGCATCTTGACCTTGCCGATGTCGTGGTAGAGGGCGCCGGCCTTGACCAGCATCGGGTTGACTTTGATCTCCTCGGCCGCCTTCTCGGCCAGGGTCGATACGACCAGGGAATGATGGTAGGAGCCGGGCGCTTCCATGGCCATCTGCCGGAAGACGGGGAGGTCGGAGTTGGTGAGGTCGAGGAGCTTGGTCTGGGTCGTCAGACGAAAAACGGTCTCGTAGATGGGGAGCAGGACGAAGGCGAGGCCCCCGCTCAGGGCGCCGCTGAGGAAGCCCATGCCGACCTCCGCGCCCAGGACTTCAAGCCCGATCGGCGTGTCCCGGATGAGATGGATGGTCAGGGCGACGAAGGCGTTGATCGGAGCGAGGACGAACAGCCCGGCCCGCAGGGTAGTCGTCCGCGTCCGCCGGCGGTAATACTTGATCCCGTAGAGGGCGGCCAGCCCGCCGATGAAGCTGTAGATCATGATGTAGTACTGCCCGCCGAACAGAAAACCGAGGACGAGGCTGTTGAGGATGGTGAAGGTCAGTGCGATCGGGCCCGAATAGAGGAAAGCGAACAGGAGGCTGCCCATCGCATAGGGAAGGCCGAAAGACAGCGGGGGAAGGCTGCCGGCGACGTCCGCGGTCTGGAGCGGGGGGGAGGCCGCGCCCAGGAACAAGCCCAGCTTGGCGGCCAGGAGCCCGATGAGAAGCGTCAGGCCCATCATCCGGAACGTTTCCAGGGCCAGGCTGCGCCTCAGCTCGAATTTGAGATAGTACCAGAGACTTACGAAGAGAAGAGCGAACAGGAACAGCGAGCCGAGAAAGCTGATCAACCAGCTCGGTTTCGTCTTGAGGCTCCTGTTGATGAGCGCGATCTGTTTGACCGTATCGACGCTGGCCTCGTCTCCCTTGCGAATGATGACCTTGCCCTTCTTGATCGTGTGGAAAACGGTCTCGACCCGGTTGCGGGCTTGTTGCTTGCGGGCTTCGGTCTCGACCCGGTGGAAGGTGATGTTGGGCGACAGGAAGGAGCGCGCCAGACCGAGCAGGAGCGTCTTGTCCGAGGATGGGAGCGAAAGTTTGGCCGCGCCGGCCGCCAGCCTCTCCTGGGCTTCCCGGAGATCGAGGATGTCGCTCGTCCTGAGGACTCTCTCCTGCTGGTTTTTCAGCAGGGTCAGGCCCAGTTCCTGCTCGCCGTGGCTGAACAGGTTCTTATTGAGTATGATCCCCTGGTCGAGGACCGCCTGAAGCAGGCTGAGCAGGGAATCCTCCAGGATGGGCGCGAAGCCTTTGCGGACCAGGGCCGTCAATTCGGACTCGCCGGGCTCGATCCCGAACCGGGCGGCCGCCAAAGCGGCCAAATCGGAGGGCTGCCGTCTCGGCGCCGGGACGGTATTGATCCAGTCGCGGCCCGCGCCGAAGAATCCCCGGACTTTTTCCTCGGTGTTCAGGACGCCGTTGACATCCAGGACCCAGACGGGCAGGACGGTTTCCTCGGCCTCCTTGCGGCGCCTGGCCGTCGTCTCCAGATCTTCGATGGTCAGGTCGAAGGGGGCGACCAGGTCGCCCGAGGCGATGTCTCCGATTTCGGGCTCCGGCAGCGACTTGGAGGGGAGATAGGAAATGAGCCAGCCCAGGATGAGGACGAAGGCCGCCAGGTAGACGCCCGGCATGCGGAGAACCTTCCGCAGCCAGGGCTCGGGCGTTCCGTTGACCATGGGGACGGCGCCGTTTTTCTTTTTGGCCGGGAATTTGGATCCCAGGAAAAGTTTGATGCCTTTGAACGAAATGAGATCCATGGGTTGTCAGGGGGTTTTGACAGGCCGGGCCGTGGCTTTGTCGTAGGCGAGGATGATTTTCTGGACGAGGGGATGGCGGACGACGTCCTTTTCGTTGAAATAGACGAAGGCGATCTCGGGGATCGCCGACAGGATCTTGATCGCCTCCAGGACGCCCGATTGCTTGGGCTGGGGGAGGTCGATCTGGGTGATGTCCGCGGTGACGACGAGCTTGGAGTCGAACCCGGGCCGGGTCAGGATCATCTTCATCTGCTCCCGGGTCGTGTTCTGGGCTTCGTCGAGGATGATGAACGCGCCGTTGAGCGTCCGTCCCCGCATGAAGGCCAGCGGCGCGATTTCGATGATCCCCTTCTCGATCAAGCGGTTGGCCTGGTCGTACTGGGACAGGTCGAACAGGGCGTCATAGAGGGGGCGGAGGTAGGGATTGATCTTCTGGGCAAGGTCGCCCGGCAAAAAGCCGAGACGCTCGCCGGCCTCGACGGCCGGCCGGGTCAGGATGATGCGGTGGACGGCTTTGCTCTGGAGAAAGGACAGGGCCATGGCCATGGCCAGGTAGGTCTTGCCCGTGCCGGCCGGGCCGATCCCGAACACTAGATCGGATTTTTTGACAGCCTGGATGTACTCCTGCTGGTTGAGGCTCTTGGGAGCGATCGACTTCCGGGACAGGTTCAGAGCCTCGACGGGGAAATAATCCTCGAGCGTCCGGGAGGAGTCCTGCTCGAGGAGGTCGAGGGCGATCTGGAAGTCCTCCTCCTTGAGATGGTGGCCTTTCTCGGTAAGCTCGGCCATCCGTTTGAAGAAGGAGAGGGCGAACTCGACCCGCTGCCTGTCTCCGTCGATGATGAGGTCGTCGCCGCGCAGGGCGATCCGGACGGTCAGGCGCTCTTCGAGTTTGCGGAGGTTCCGGTCCAGGACGCCGGATAGAGAATTATTCCTGAGAAAGGGGGAGCTGATTTTTTCCATATCAAGAGGTAGGCAACGGGTCTTCGCTCATATCGTATCCAGGGCCTAGATTATACCTCTCAAGGGGCCGGTTTTGTCAAGGTCCCTGACTGTTGTCGGGCTTCGCCTAAAGCTGCAGGCTGATGACCTCGAGATAATCCTTAATATCAACGGTTAGATTCGTGCCGGATAATGTGCGGGTTTTGCGATCGAGCTCATAGATTTTGGCGGACAGGGAGGAATCGGACTTGAGACTGATCCGACCGTCAATCGAGGGAGAGAACGCGAAGAGATAGAAACGGCGGGAATCGTCCCGGTCCACGTAGTACTCGATCATGGTGCCGGTGGGAGCCTTCAGCGTAAAGGGCATTTCGGATTTTAGCGATGGTAGAGGAATCACCCGAGGGAATTTCAGCGGTTTGGCCCGCGGTTGGTGCCACTGATCCCGTGTCCCATTGTTTCCGACGAGAACGACCGGGTGACTTGATAGAAGCTTGAATTCGGCGTCCGTCATCGACTCGACACCAGGTAACACGATCGGCCCCACGTCTTGCAGCGCGGCGGTCGTCAGAGTTTCAAGCGGGGCGATCTTGAACGGCAGGTGGCCCTCTTCCAGCGTCTCGAAAGCCTCCGTGTACAGGTCAAATGTTCTTTCATCCTTGAAGCTGAAGTCTTTGTTGCGAGCCGAATAGATAAGCGCAATCTCCTGGTAGGGGACGCGGCGGCTCAAAACCGGACGACGCAAGCCGTCGAGGAACTTGAACGCGTTGGCCGGATAGGGCGAATCGGCGGTCGGGTAATAATTACCGGACTGACACACGGCCGCGGCGAATTCCTTGCGCGCAGCTGTCTTTGATTCGGGCCATCCCAGATACAGGATCGGCTGCTTTTGCTGAATATCCCGAGCAAATTTGGCCATGCGAAAAGCGGTCCGGTAGTCTCCCCCGGGCTCAATCTCGGGCGAGGCGGCGATCCCGGACATGACCGAAAGCGCCGGTTCGTTACCCAACAGAGTCCCGTCACAGGTGTCGTTTGCGGAAGATTCGAAGAAGGGGACGATACCGTAGGCTCGCGCCGTATCAGCCAGATCCTGCAAGTACTCCTGTACGGCCTGGTGGCGGAAATAAACGAACTTTCGCCACGCTGTCGATTCCCAGTTGACAGTCGTCGGAACACTCAAGCCGTACTGACTCTTGAAGGCGCTCGCAAAGCCGGCGTCGCTGGATGCCCATTTGTCACCGAGATTTTGCATGCCGGGAAGCGAAGCCTGGTCGATATATACCGCATCGAGTTCCTTGCGGCCGAGCCGTTTGATTCGATCCTTGAACAAATCGCGAAAGCCGGAGTAGGGAGATGCCCAGGCGTCCTCCATGTCTTTCTTGACCCAGTCGGCCTCGATACCGGTCCAGACCATCGGCTTTCCCGCGATGTCTCTCTGTATCCATTCAGGATGGTTGCGATAGAGCGTGGGCACAGCCGGATTTTTATAAGCTCCATGAGCCATGACCTCAAGACCGTTGAGATAGCAAATCACCTTGAGCTTCCGGAGATGAGCTTGTTCTATAAGATACTCAATCTTCTGGAGAATGCCGGAAAAACCCGACTCATCGACAAAAGTCCGGTACATCTGCTCCTCTTCGATGTAAAAAATCACCGTGTTAGCGCCGTGGTTCACGGCGACGGTAAGATTCCGGCTAATTTGCCCCAGAGATGTACCGGGATAAAGAATGTCAAAAGGCCACACGTTCATCGCATAAGTCCAAGCGGGGAACTTGTCAGCGGCAACCCGCCCAAGCTCTGAGGAGGCGGCTGGAGAGCGCTCGAGCCAGCCGATCAAGCAGGCCGAGCATGCTGCCAGGAAGCCGAAAAACCGCAGGTTTTTTATGTGATTGTCCTCTCGCCAGGGATGATAGAGCGCCGCTGGCCGGGCTGTCAAGTCGAGGTCCTTTATCCTATTGACCCGTTCGCCGACGCTAAGCCCCGCCTTTCAAGGCGGGGACGAGAAGCGAGGCTCAGGGTTAACCCCGAACAAGCCCCGGCATTCATGCCGGGGAGTCGAGGGGTTGACAAGGGTTCGCGGTGAGTGTTATGTACTGGAGCATCGGGCGGCCGGGCCGGACGCGGGCGAGTGTTTGGCATCAGGGTCTTGCCTGAAAGAGGGAGGGAGGATCTCCATGAAACGGAAATGTCATCGCCGCATCAATCTTTCAATCGCCTTCTCCACGATCGCGATGGTCTCTTTCATTTTGGCGCCGTCCGTTCTCTCTGATTCAAAGACCTGGACAGCGCTCGGCCCCTACGGCGGCTTTGTTTCCGCGCTGGGGGTCGATCCGTCCAATCCCAAGACCATCTATGCCGCAGCCGATGGAATGGGGATTTTTAAGAGCACGGATGGCGGAGGGCATTGGAAAAAAACGGGGCTTGCCGCTCCCACGGTGTTCTTCGCGATTAAATTCCAGCCCGGGAATTCCCAAGCCGTCTATACAGCGTCCGCTCAGGGGTTCCATATCAGTGACGATGGCGGTAAGACATGGAGACTGAGCAATAGCGGGATGAAGGCGACTTATCTCTTAGCCGGCGCCGTCGATCCGGTGACTCCGAACAATATCTATGTTGGGGCCTGGGGGGGCTTGAGTAAAAGCACCGACGGCGGCCGGACTTGGGCTGATGCCTCCTCGGGGATAGGGCAGAAAAGTGTTCAGGCTCTAGCCATTAACCCGTTGACTCCTTCCATCCTCTATGCTGCGACCTGGGAGGCTGGAATTTATAAAAGCACCAATAGCGGGGGCAGCTGGCTTCAAGCCTCCACGGGAATTAAGGATGTTCATATTAGGGACCTCATTATGGCTCGTCCCAATATTCTTTATGCGGCGACCGACAGCGCGGGCGTTTTCAAGACTGTTGATGGAGGAAAGAGCTGGACCTCTGTGAGCAACGGGCTCGGCGGGTTGTCCTGTTTCCGGCTCCTGGTCGATCCGGGCCGCCCGGACACGATTTGCCTGGGCACGCAAGGCCGGGGTATCTTCATGTCGGTTGACGGCGGTTCCAGCTGGCAGGAGATAAGCACGGATCTCCCGCCGTTTTGTACTCCGTATGCCTTATCCATCAATTCCAGGGACAACATCGTCTATGCGGGGCTTTTCAGGTCGGGCGTTTACAAGAGTCAGGGCGCGGCGGCAAAATGGGTCGAATCGAATTTCGGACTGACCGGGCATTCCGTGAGTTCTTTGATCGTGTCCGCCAAACCCAGAAAACTCTTTGCCGGCATTCAAACCTATGGACCCAGCGTCTTCGTCAGCTCGAGCGGCGGGACGGCCTGGACGATGTCCAATTCCGGCATGAATTATCCGCCCGTGTTTTCGCTTGTCATGGATCCGACGAATTCGAAAATCCTTTACTCCGGCAACTCGGGCTCTATCTTCAAATCCACGGACGGCGGGGAGAACTGGCTGCCTGCCGACACCGGCCTGGCGAGAGGTTATCGGTCGACTTATGCCTTGGCGTTGAACCGGGCCAACCCGAAGACGCTGTATGCCGGCACCGACTCCGGAGTCTGGAAGACTACGAATTCAGCCGCGACCTGGAAACGGGCCGGCCTGAACAACAAGACAATACCAGCGCTCGCTATCCATAAAACCAACCCCGACATCGTGTTTTGCGGGACAGCATCAGAAGGCGTTTTCAAGACGGCCGACGGGGGAAGGTCGTGGCTCCGCGTGAGCAGCGGACTGCCAAACGGCGCGGCCATACAAACGCTGCTGATAGACCCGGCCGTTCCCCAGCTAATATATGCCGGGACCGGGAGTTCCGGCGTTTTCAAGAGTACGAACGGCGGGAACAGCTGGCAAGCCGCCAATATCGGTATGACAACCCTGAGCGTAAGCTCGCTGCTCGTCATCCGGGGGACTCCAACAAGCCTTTTGGCCGGGACGAACAAAGGCGTATTCAGATCCGTCGATGGGGGGGCGAAATGGCAGAGTGTCGGCAGAAGCCTGCCCGTCGATTCCGTCATTTATGCGCTGGCTTATGAAAGCGCAAAGAAGCGCGTCTATGCCGGCGGGAATACCGGCGTTTTCTGGATATCCTGGCCGTAGAGTCCAAAGGGTGTTGGGCCCGTTCTCATCGTTTTTGCCCGGACTTTGGCAGGATTTTTCCTTTCCTGTTGCGTGTCCTGGTTTTCAAGCCCCAACAATGTCACGAAAACCGCTTGAAAAAAAACCGCGTCTGGTATATAAAAAGGGTTAATTTTAGTAAGGGTCCGCCTGCCCGGACAGGGCCGGGGACGCTCCGGACCCGGATGAGGAGAAATCATGGACAAAGAGTTCACGACCGTATCGATCCCGACATCGCTTTATAAAAAGATCGAGGAAGCCGTCAAGGGGACGGAGGCCGGTTCGGTCGCGAATTATATCACCAAGGTCCTCAGAGAGAGCCTGTCCAAGCAGGAGACCGCGCCCGAAGTATTCAGCAAGGAGGACGAGGAGAAGATCAAGGAACGGCTCAAGGCCCTCGGCTATATCGACTGACAATTCCCGCGACGACGATCCGATCAAGGAGACACGCTCCCATGATACAACCTCACGGCGGCAAGCTTGTGGACCGGGTGCTTCGCGGTTCCCCGAAGGACGAGGCCCTGGAACGCGCCAAGACCCTGCCCGGGATCATCCTTGACGCCGAGTCCGTCTCGGACGTCGAGAACATCGCCAACGGCGTCTACAGCCCCCTGGAAGGCTTTCTGGGCAAGGCCGATTTTCGGAACGTCCTCAATCAAATGCGGCTGGCCAACGACCTGCCCTGGACCGTTCCGATCGTCCTCGACGTTACGCGCCAGGAGGCCGCCCGATTCAAGGTCGGCGGCGAGATCCTCCTCGCCAACGAAGGCGGCCGGCCGGTCGCCCTCCTGACCCTCCAGGAAGCCTACGATTACAACAAAGAGGAAATGGCCGAGAAAGTCTTCAACACGCTCGACCGCGCCCACCCCGGCGTCGCCAAGGTCATGGCCATGAAGGATGTCCTGCTGGTCGGCCCGATCGACCTCATTCAGGAATCGCCGACCCCCTTCGACCGCTATAAGCTCAGCCCCAAGGAGACGCGGATCCTGTTCAAGGAGAAGGGTTGGCGGACCGTCGTCGGATTCCAGACGCGGAACACCCCCCACAACGGCCACGAATACGTCCAGAAGGCGGCCCTGACCTTCACGGACGGCATTTTCATCAATCCGGTCATCGGCAAGAAGAAGAAGGGCGACTTCAAGGACGAGGTCATCCTGGCCTCCTACGAGGAGCTCATCCGGCACTACTACCTCAAGGAGCGGGCCGTCATGGCCATCCTCCAGATGGAGATGCGCTACGCGGGGCCGCGCGAGGCCATCCACCACGCCGTCATCCGCAAGAACTTCGGCTGCACCCACATCATCATCGGCCGCGACCACGCCGGCGTCGGCAGCTACTATCCTCCCTACGCGGCCCAGGACATCTTCGAGGAATTTCCCGACCTGGGCATCGTCCCCCTCTTCTTCCGGGCTTTCTACTACTGCAAGAAGTGCCGTTCGGTCGTCAACGAGAAGATCTGCCCCCATCCGCCCGCCGACCAAATCCAGTACAGCGGGACGAAGATCCGGGACATGCTGGTCAAGGGCGAGATTCCGCCCCCCGAGCTGATGCGGCCGGAGGTGGCTAAGATCATCATGGGCTTCAAGGAACCCTTCAATGACTGAGCGGCGGAAGGTCCTCGTCGTCGGGCTCGATTGCGCCACCCCCGAGATCGTCTTCGGCCGGAGGGATGAACTCCCCGTCCTCAAGCGGCTGATCGAAGGCGGACTCCACGGGACCCTGCGCAGCTCGGATCCGCCGATCACGATACCGGCCTGGATGGTCATGGCGACCGGGAAGGACCCGGGCCGGCTCGGTCTCTACGGATTCCGGCACCGGAGGGGATCTTCCTACGATAAGATGTGGATCGCCAATTCCCTGGCCGTCAAGGAAAAAGCGGTTTGGGATATCCTGGGCGAGCGGGGGGGACAATCGACGCTCGTCAGCGTTCCACCCAGCTATCCGCCCAAGCCGGTCGCCGGAAACCTCATCTCCTGCTTCATCACCCCCCCCGCCAAGTCGACGGAGTCGACCTACCCGGCCTCCCTCTACCGGGAGATTGAGGAGCGCTTCGGCCCTTACATCTTCGATGTCGTTTTCCGGACCGAGGACCGGGACCAGATCCTGGCCGAGATCTATAAAATGACCGAGAAACGGTTCGAGGTCATGGAATACCTGATGGAGACCAAGCCCTGGGACCTGTTCTGGTTCGTCGAGATCGGCGTTGACCGCGTCCATCACGCCTTCTGGAAATACGCGGACCCCGAGCATCACCTCTACGAGCCGGGCAACCGCTACCGGAACGTCATCATCGATTACTACAAGCGCCTCGACGAGCGGCTGGGCGGGTTCCTGGAAAAGGCGGGCAAGGACACCGTCGTCCTGGTCGTCTCCGACCACGGCGTCAAGCGGATGAAGGGCTGCTTCTGCGTCAACGAATGGCTAATCGGGCAAGGCGACCTCGTCGTCAAGGAAAAGCCGGACAAGGTCGTCAGCATCGACGACCTCAAAATCGACTGGGCCAAGACCAGGGCTTGGGGCTGGGGCGGCTACTACGCACGCCTCTTCCTGAACGTCGAGGGACGGGAACCCCAGGGTATCATTCCGGCCGAGAACTATGAGAAGGCCCGGGACGAGCTCACGGCCCGTCTGCTGGCCCTGCGCGGTCCCAACGGAGAAGCCTGGCGGACGAAGGTCATCAAGCCCCAGGAGTACTACGAGGAATCCAACGGGGAGTACCCCGACCTCATGGTCTACTTCGACGACCTCTACTGGCGGTCGGCCGGGACGCTCGGCTACGGGACCCTGTTCCTTCCCGAGAACGACACCGGGCCCGACGACGCCGTCCACGCCCAGGAGGGCATCTACATCCTCCACGACCCGCGGGCCAAGACCGGGGGCCGCAAGGATGCTTCCATCATCGATATCGCGCCGACCATCCTGGCCTCTCTGGGGATTCCGGTTCCCGATGACATGAAGGGCCGGGTCCTCGGATCATAGACATGTCGCGCTAAACACGAAAGGAGAGCCGTTGCGATGACAACAACCTGCTGCCCCGGCCGCAAGGGAGTCACCCTTTGGTTCACAGGGCTGCCCTGCTCGGGAAAATCGGCCGTCGCCGACCGGGTCGCGGACATCCTGAAAAGTAAAGGGTTCTATGCCGAACGCCTGGACGGGGACAACGTCCGCCAGGACCTGACCCGGGACCTGGGCTTTTCCAAAAAGGACCGGGACGAGAACATCCGGAGGGTCACCTTCGTGGCCAAGCTCCTGACCCGGAACGGCGTCGTCGTCCTGACCTCGTTCATCTCGCCCTACAAGGAGATGAGGTCCCACGCCAGGACCCAGATCGGGAGTTTCCTCGAGGTCTATGTCAAGTGCCCGATCGAAGTCTGCATCGAGCGGGACATCAAGGGCATGTACAAGAAGGCCATGAAGGGCGAGATCAAGGAATTCACGGGCGTCTCCGATCCCTACGAGGAGCCCGAGAATCCCGAGCTCGTCCTGGAAACGGACAAGGAGACGCTCGATGAGAGCGTTGGGAAGGTTTTGGCCAAGCTCGAGGAGCTCGGCTTTATCTAAAACCGAGATTTGGAATAAGATGGATAGATGAAAACCTATTTGGTGACGGGAGGGGCGGGATTCATCGGCTCCCATCTGGTTGAGGATCTCCTCCGGCGGGGCGCCCGGGTCCGCGTCCTCGACAATTTTCTGACCGGACGCAAGGAAAACCTGGCGGCCTTCCGCAAGGATATCGAGATCGTCAAGGGCGACATCCGCGAGCCGGCCGCCTGCCGCCGGGCCGTCCGGGGCGTCGACCACGTCCTCCACCAGGCGGCCCTGCCCTCGGTCCCGCGGTCCGTAAATGATCCGCGTCTGACCAACGACATCAATATCACCGGGACCCTCAACATGCTCGTGGCGGCCCGCGACGCCGGCGTCCGGAGTTTCGTGTCCGCCTCGTCCTCGTCCGTCTACGGGGACGACCCGAGCCTGCCCAAAAAGGAAGGCCGGGAAGGCAAGCCCCTTTCGCCCTATGCGGTCTCGAAGCTCGTGGGCGAGAAGTACTGCCGGGTCTTTCGGGATCTCTATGGGCTCAACACGGTTTCCATCCGCTATTTCAATATCTTCGGCCCCCGCCAAGATCCGTTTTCCCAATACGCCGCGGTCATCCCCAACTTCATCACCCGGCTCCTGCGCGGGGAGCGGCCGGTCATTTTCGGCGACGGCGAACAATCCCGGGATTTTACCTACGTCGCCAACGTCGTCGAGGCCCACCTCTTGGCCGCGGAAGCGTCCGGGGTCGGAGGGGAAGTCTTCAACCTGGCTTGCGCCGACCGGATCACGGTCAACGACCTCGTCCGCGGCCTCAACGCGATCCTGGAGACCGACCTTCCCGCCGTCTACGAGCCGGCCCGACCCGGCGACATCCTTCATTCGTTCGCCGACATCGCCAAGGCGGCGGCCGGGCTGTCCTACCGGCCTTCGGTGGCCTTCCAGGACGGCTTGCGGCGGACCGTCGACTGGTATCGAGAAAGGAGTGCGACATGGGACAAGAAGCGCTGAGCCTGGAGAAAAAGATCAAGGCCAAGAAGGCGCGAATCGGCGTCATCGGCCTGGGCTATGTCGGATTGCCCCTGGTCAAGACCTTCCTGTCCCGGGGCTTCAAGGTCATCGGCTTCGACATCGACCTCCGCAAGGTCCGCCTCCTCAACGCGGGCCGCAGCTACATCCGCCACATCTCGACCTCCGAGCTCAAGGCCTTCCTCAAGACGAAAGCGTTCACGGCCACGGCCGATTTCAAGCGTCTGCGCAAGGCGGACGCCGTCCTGATCTGCGTGCCGACCCCGCTCGATGCCCATCGCAACCCCGACCTGTCCTATGTCCTGGACACGACCCGCGTCATCGCCGCCAATCTCCGCCGGGGCCAGCTCATCGTCCTGGAGAGCACGACCTATCCCGGGACGACCGACGAAGAGATGCTCCCCATTCTCGAGGCGACCGGACTGCGGATCGGCCGGGATTTTTTCCTGGCCTTCTCCCCGGAGCGCGAAAACCCGGGGGACAAGGTTTTCTCGACGGCGACGACGCCCAAGGTCGTCGGCGGCGTGACCCGGGATTGTCTCCGCGTCGCCAAGGCCCTCTACGATCAGGTCATCGTCAAGACGGTCCCCGTCTCGTCGCCTCGGGTCGCCGAGGCCTCCAAGCTCCTCGAGAACATCTTCCGCTCCGTCAACATCGCCCTGGTCAACGAGCTCAAGATGATCTTCGAGCGGATGGGGATCGACGTCTGGGAGGTGATCGCGGCCGCCTCCTCCAAACCGTTCGGCTACATGCCCTTCTACCCCGGGCCGGGCTACGGGGGCCACTGCATCCCGATCGACCCCTTCTACCTGACCTGGAAGGCCAAAGAGGTCGACTACACGACGAAGTTCATCGAGCTGGCCGGCGAGATCAATACGTTTATGCCCTACTATGTGGTTACCAAGACCGTCGACGCCCTCAACCAGCGGGGGATCGCGATCAAGGGGGCCCGGATCCTGGTCCTGGGCATCGCCTATAAAAAGGATATCGACGACCAGAGAGAATCTCCCTCCCTCAAAATCATCAGCCTTTTGCAGGGGCGGGGCGCCCGGGTCGCCTACCACGATCCCTATGTTCCCCGGTCGCGCGGCCACCGCGAGTATCCGGGCCTCGACCTCAAGTCCGTCCCCCTCAACGCGGCCCGGATCAAGGGCTCGGACGCCGTCATCATCGCCACCGACCATTCCGCCCTGGACTATAAAAAGATCGTCCGGCAGGCCCGCCTCGTCGTCGACGCTCGGAACGCCGTCAAGAGAAAGTCCAAGAATGTCATCAAGGCTTGAGGGACATCGCCCCGGGCCGTCAAGGAGACGCGCATGAAGATCGCCGTTGTCGGGACGGGCTATGTCGGCCTGGTCACGGCCACCTGCCTGGCCGAGCTGGGGCATTCCGTGATCGGGATGGACAAGGACGAGGCGAAAATTCGAATCATCCTTTCCGGGCGGGCCCCTTTCTACGAGCCCGGCCTGGACGAGCTCCTGGCTTCGAACCTCAAGAAGGGACATCTCCGCTTCAGCTCCGACCAGGCGGAGGCGATCCGGGCCGCCGAGGTCATCTTCGTCTGCGTCGGGACGCCGCCCCAGGAGGACGGGAGCGCCGACATGTCCCAGATCGAGGAGGTCGCCCGGATGATCGCCGAGAACCTCAACGGCTACAAGCTCGTCGTCGAGAAAAGCACGGTCCCGGTCAAGACCTCCTTCTGGATCAAGCGCGTCATGTCGTCCTTCAAGAAGAGCGAGCACCCCTTCGATGTCGCCTCGAACCCCGAGTTCCTCCGCGAGGGTTCCGGCGTCGGCGACTTCATGAGCCCGGACCGGGTCATCATCGGGGTCGAGACGGAGCGGGCCCGGGATCTCCTGGTCCGGATTTACGAGCGGTTCAAGGACCGGATCGTCATCACCAACATCGACACGGCCGAGCTCGTCAAGCACGCCTCGAACTCGTTCCTGGCCCTCAAGATCTCGTTCATCAACATGATCGCCGACCTCTGCGAGCGGACCGATGCCGACGTCGAGATGGTCGCCCGGGGGATGGGTCTCGATCCCCGCATCGGCGGATCCTTCCTCAAGGCCGGCCTCGGCTACGGCGGCTCCTGTTTTCCCAAGGACGTCAAGGCCCTGGCCAAGATCGGGAGCGAGCTCGGGGTCGACATGACCCTGCTCCGGGACGTCGACGCCATCAACGACGACCGGATCCGGATCTTCATGGAGAAGATCCGCCGGGCGCTCTGGATCCTCAAGGGGAAGACGGTCGGAATCCTGGGCCTCGCCTTCAAGCCCGAAACGGACGACATCCGCGAGGCGCCCAGCATCAAGGTCATCCGCGAGCTCCTCAAGCAAGGCGCTTTTCTACGGCTCTATGATCCCAAGGCCGCGTCCAACATGAAAGAGCTGTTTCCGGAAGACAGCCAGGCCGTAAGCTACGTCGCCTCGCCCTATCAGGCGGCCCAGGATGCCCATATTCTCCTGATCCTGACCGAATGGGAGGAATTCAGGACGCTCGACCTGGCCCGGGTCAAAACCCTCATGGCCAACCCCATCCTGATCGACGGCCGAAATGTCTTCGATCCGGCGGCCGTCCGCGCCCTCGGATTCGAGTACGCCTCGATCGGCCGCAAATAGCCTTCGACGATTCGGGGACAAATGAATAAGGCCGCTACGTTCCTCGTCCTGCTGGCCATCTCCACGGGTCCCGGGCTCTTCGCCCAGACGGCCGCGGATCATCTCAAGGCCGGGGATGAGCTCTATGCCCGGTTCGACGACGCGGGAGCGCTGGCGGAATACGAGAAAGCCGCCGGGCTCGACCCGTCCCGTTTCGAAGCGCTTTGGAAGACGGCCCGCGGCTACATGAATCTCGGCGACCGGATCGACTACGGACAGAAGGACCATGAAGAAAAACAGCAGAAGCTTTATAAGGCCGGAGAGCCTTTTCTCCGGAAGGCGCTGAGCGTCAACCCCCAGGATTCGTTCGTGCATTTTCTGAATGCGGCGCTCCTCGGCCGCCTGGCGCGCGTGAAGAGCCGGAAGCAGCAAGTGGCCCTGGCCTATACAATCAAGGCCGAAATCGATAAAGCCCTGGAGTTGGATTCCGGCAACGACATGGCCTAGCATGCCTTGGCCTATTGGCACCGGACCCTTGCCGAACTGGGCGGGGCCGCGCGGTTCTTCGGGAGCATTCTCTACGGCGGCTTGCCCAAGGGGAGCTTTGAGGAGGCGGTCAAGGGATTCCGCACGGCCGTCAGCCTCAACCCGGCTTACTGCAACCACCATATCGAGCTGGCCCGGACTTATGCCGCCATGAAGAAGACGGAGCCCGCGATCGGGGAATTGCGGACGGCGCTTGAGTGTCCGGATCTGACCTCTCTCTGCGCGCATTACAAGGAACGGGCCGGGCGGATGCTGACGAGGCTGGAGAATCGGCAAGGGAGGGAAAATTGACCCGTTCGCCGACGCTAAGCCCCGCCTTTAAAGGCGGGGACGAGAAGCGAGGCTCA
>JALHUR010000366.1 GCA_022867325.1 Candidatus Aminicenantota bacterium
AACCTCATGGGGGGCCATCTCTACCTCGAAGGATTCGACCCCGAGGGCGTGCTCAGCACGCTTCCGGCCGTTGCCACGACCCTGCTGGGCGTCCTGGCCGGGGAGTGGCTGAGGTCGCGCTGGTCCCTGATCACCAAATGGGCGGGTCTCTGGGTCGCCGGGACGTTCCTGGCGACGGCCGGGATCTTCCTCCATCCCGCGATCCCGATCAACAAACAGCTCTGGACACCGAGCTTCGTCCTGTTCACGGCCGGAGCGGCCTTGCTCCTGTTCGGACTGTGCTATCTCGTCATCGACGGGATCCGGTTCAAGGTCTGGGCCGTTCCCTTCCTCGTCTTCGGGACGAACGCCATCGTCGTCTATGCCGGAGCGTCGCTGATGGCCAAGATCATCCAAACGGTCTCGGTCGGCGGGACCACGTTCAAGGCCTGGATCTACGGCCACCTGTTCGTCCCCTGGGCGGGTCCGCTCAACGGGTCGCTGGCCTTCGCGATCGTCTTCGTCCTTTTCTGGCTGGCCGTCGCCATTCCGCTCTACAGCAAGAAGATTTTCTTCAAAATTTAAATCGGAGGAGGTTTTCAGGTACTCACGAACCGGAAACGGTTCATGAGTACTGGCAGTAGTTTCGCAGTACTCACGAACCGGAAGCGGTTCGTGGGTGCGCTCCAATGAGCATTAGTCCGTGGAGCTTCGGCCGGGGAGCAGCCTTGCAGCACTCATACTAAGCCGGAAACGGCTTAGTATGAGTGTCGAGGATTTGACATCGCCGCGCTCTTCTGATAAAAACTTTAGGAAGAGCGAGTTCTTAATGGAGATCAGGAAACGAACGCAGGGAGATGTCGCGATCATCGACATCGAGGGCGAGATCAAGCGCTCGGATATCTCGGACGTGACTCTCCACCAGATCGTTAAGGACCACCTCGAGGCCGGCCTCCGGAACATCCTCCTCAACCTGGAGAAGGTCCGGTTCATCGACAGCTTCGGCGTGGGCGAAATCCTGGCGAGTTTCATCTCGACCCAGAACCTGGGGGGGAAATTCAAAATGGCCCGGATTTCCAAGAAGATTTTTCTCATCTTCGACGTCACCATGCTGACCCGGGTCCTGGAGATCTTCGATACCGAGGAGTCCGCTCTCCAGAGCTTCCCCAAGGTCTAAGCCCTCGGGGTGAAGGGAAGGGCCGGATCCTCCTTTGAAAGCCGCTCGTTTCGACCGCATCCTGTCCCGGGTCGTCGACATCCGGCCCGGGGAGCGTCCGTTCGCCGCCCTCCTCTTCCTGTACTTCTTCCTGATCACGTTTCCGGCCTACATCATAAAACCCGTCAAGCTTTCCCTCCTCCTCCGTTCCTTCAAGGCCGGGGACCTTCCCTACGCCTATCTTCTTTCGGCCGTCTTGATCGGTTTCGTGGTCGCGCTCAACGCCCGTCTGATCGAGCGGCTTCCGCGCAGGCGCTACCAGGCCGGGACCATCCTGTTTTTCATGTCCAACCTGGTCCTGTTTTGGTTCCTGTTCAAGTCCCATTGGCCGGGTCTGCGTCTGATTTATTGGT
>JALHUR010000367.1 GCA_022867325.1 Candidatus Aminicenantota bacterium
CCAAGTATTTTTTCAAGTGTGCCCATCGAAGGGACGGATTAGCTAAATTACGGCAATTTCATTTGTCGTAAGTTAATTCTATCTCGCCTATTCGTGAATTAAAGGTGACTTTCAGCTTATTAAATGATGAAGTCGGAGTTGATTTCACGAGGCACTTTTTTCAGGAGGTGAATATCTTTTTTGTTTTTGACCTTGTTGAAAGCGATCAACGCCGTCTTCCCGGAGGCTATGACACGATGGTTTTTAATAACCACCCATTGGCCCTTGAATTTTCTCAGACTATCTTCGAACAGCTTTTCTCTTGCTCTTACGGCCATTTTTCTCCCCATTGGGTTGATTAAATTTTATCAAGAATGTCTCCGATATACAAGACGACCGGGCGGACGAATAGTGTCTCATCGGGTTGACAACCCCCGGGATTCGATCTAATGTATCAAAGGAAGAACAATGGCTGAGAAGAAGGACTTTGGCAAGCTCTCTCTCGAATATTTGCGCGAGACGTTCGGGGATGATTCCGTCCGGAGAGTTTTCAGGAAGAAAAAGGTAAAATCGAAACTCACGTTAAAAACGGCGAAATCGCGGGCGAAAAATAAAAAGCCGATAATAGCGGCTTAAAACCCGCAGGTATAAGGGGCGCTTCTTGATCCTCAATACTTGATCAGGAGGCCGTCGCGGCCGGACTTCGAGCCTGAAGCGCGAATCTCTTAGTTGACTCAAGCTTCGGACGGAGATATCATTTCTCGCTATGGACGATATCGCTTCCGGTTATAAAAGAGCGGGAAATCACGAGATACGGAAAATAGCGTGACGCATCCCCTCCCCCCGCCGATACCCGAGCCGGCGCTGTTTCCGTCGGGGCGTCTTCGCCTCGACCCTCCCGACGTTCCCGGCGGCACCCCCGAAATCCGGAGGCTCTGCCGCGCCTGGGCCGATGACCCGGCCGCCGGCCTGCTGGAATTAGCGGGCGAGGAATGGAGCCTCGCGGCCGCAACCTCGCCGGTCCTTCGCTTCTGGCGGGACTTCGCCAGGGATTATCTCGTCGCCCTCTGCCACACGCCCGGGCTCGAAACCGATTCCGCCAAATCCGTCCACGAACCCCCGCCCGAGCACTGGCGCGCGCTGGCCGAGCGGGTCCCTTCGATGAAAGGGCTCGAATACCTCACTCCCAAGATCCTGCTGCTTATCTGGCGCTCGCTCGACGGCCGGGCGCGCGCGGAATCCGCCCGTCATGAAGGCGGCGCGGCCGGATGGCTGAGAGAACGTCATCCGAACTGGAGCCTGGTGGGCCGGGTGACTTTTCACCTGGCGGAAAACAAGCGCGACCCCGACCGTCCTTTCGCTTTCATGGCCGCCTACACAAGCCGGCTGTCCGACGAAGCGCGGCCCCAGTATATTCCGCTCGGCCGCGCGCTCCATGAGTATGCCGGAGCTAAAAACAGGAACGCCCTGCTCCGGCTTCTCTCCCCCGTCCAAAGCGCGTCGGAGAAAAGCGAGATCATCCGCCGCATGACCGAATCGGGCGTCATCTACCGGCCCCAGGCCTGGACGATCGATGAAGCCTACCGTTTCCTCAAGGAGATCCCCGTCTTGGAGGAAAGCGGAGTCATCGTCCGGGTGCCGGATTGGTGGAAAAGCGGCCGGCCGCCCCGCCCGCGGATCACCCTGACCATCGGCGAGGAGCGGGGAACCGTGCTCGGCGCGGATTCCCTCCTCGATTTTCAGGTCGGCGCGACGCTCGACGGAGAACCGCTGACCGAGGACGAGTGGCGACGGTTGATGGAAGCGACCTCGCGGCTTGTTTTTCTGCGCGGCCGCTGGGTGGAGGTGGACGCCGAGCGGATGGCGGAGCTCATGGCGCGCTGGAAGGGCGCGGCCAGGGAGGCCGGCGGGCAGGGGATCCC
>JALHUR010000368.1 GCA_022867325.1 Candidatus Aminicenantota bacterium
ATATTACAGTGCGCTCAGAGGCGCGGATAGAAGGGTGGTTCAAGAAACCGAGGCAGCCATAAGAAGGAAAGAAGATGAAGAAAAAAGAAAAGCCGCGGGGGGCTTGCGTTTCGCCATCATAGAAGTGTCGAGGGGTTGACTCAATCCGCTGAAAGCCCTATAAATACGATATGACGAAGAGGGATTTCACCCGCCTGATCTTGAGCGGCAAACGGGATTTCCTTCAGGATTTCCTGGCCGCCCTGCGGAGCCGCAAGATCAAGCATTGCGTGATCGGAGGGCTCGCCGTCAATGCCTACGCCGACCCCGTCGTCAGCCTGGACCTTGATGTCGTCGTAGCCGCGGATCGCCTCCGAGACCTAAGGAAAGCCCTCCCCGCCTCGTTCAAGTTCAAGGCCTTCCCAAGCAGCGTCAATATTGGCTGCCCCGGCTCGGACTTGAGGATTCAGGTTCAAACTGATCCCCGTTATCAGCCGTTTCTCGCCCGCGCCCGGAAAAAAAGCGTCTTGGGATACGAGATGCCGGTCGCTCGAATCGAAGACGTCCTTCAAGGCAAGATCTGGGCCGCGCTCGACGAAACCCGCCGCCCCAGCAAGCGCCAGAAAGACCTGGCCGATATCCTCCGGCTGATCGAGACGCGCGCGGCGCTCAAGCGAAAAATCCCGGCGGCCCTGAAGTTCAGGCTGTCCCTCTGAGGCCTTCAAATCACTTCAGCGGACCTTAATAGGGGGGAGCCGGGACGTCTCGCCGGTCTCGACCGAAAATTGACATCCGATCGTACTTCGATTTATCATCGCTGACGACATGTCCCGTCTAAGCTTTTTAATTGATGCCGCCCGGGCCTATGCGGCCCTGAGCCCGGACGGGCGCGCTTTCCTCCGGAAACAACGGGCCAAAAATAAGAAAAGCCGCACGCCCGAATCCGTCGCCTTGCTCGAGAACCGGACCAGCCGGATCAGCCTGTTTCGCTCCCTCAAGACTTGCGATGCCATGTTCGGCGAGTGCGTACCCGAATCGGTTTGCGCCGAATCCGGCCGCCTGCGATCGTTCGTCTATGCGCGTTTCGTCCCGTTCGCTTGGATCGGCCTCGAAATCAGGAGTCGCCTTCTCGGCGCCTACGGGATTACGCCCGACGAGTCCCATGACCGCCAGTTGATCCTCCTCACTTTCGTCCATAGGGAGTGGGACGATCTTCTCGATGAGGCCCGGCCGGAGACCCTATACCGGATCCTGAGGTCCCCCCAACCGCCTGAGCCGCGTTTCCGGCTTCTCTACCATGTGACCATCTTGACCAATGATCTGTCCAAACAGAAAGGCCGGTACGAAAAGACAGTCGAGGTCTGGGATAAGGCCATGGACTACTACAATCGTCCCTTCCGGGACGAGGAGGCCGCCTCGTACCTTGAAGGCAAGGCCGCCCTGAACGAAGAGATATACGCACGAACCCTTCTGCCCGAAGTCCCGCCGGAGCTTTCCACGACCCTGCGCCCGTTTTACGTTTGGTTCTTATCGTTGGACGACGCGGCGGACGTCAATCGCGATCGGGCCCGGGGCCGAACGACCTACATGACGCTCGCCGCCGATCCGGTCGAAGAGATCTGGAAGCTTTTCCGTCTCTGCGAAGAAACGATCCGCCGAACCGCGCCCCGGGACCCCGGCCTGCTTCTTCTGCTGATGCGGTCGATGACGGCCGATGTCGCGGCCGCCGTCCGCCAGGGCCGGGACATCGAGCGCGATTTCTACGCCGCTCCCGACAAGCCCGTCAATCGAAATCCATCTCCATCAAGTCCGTACAGAGCAGGGTCAGCATAGCCCTCGCTTCCGAAGGCCGCAGCCGCGGGCGGATTTTTTTCCAGCCCCCGTCGACAATCCGGCGGGCTTCGTCGCGGCAGACCGTCAGGGCGCCGGAGCGCTTGACAAGATCCAGGGCGATCTCGCGCTCTTCGCTCCGCCGGCGCAATTCCTTGCGGCCGACGATGGCCGCCAGACGGGCCCGGTCCGGCGCGGGAAGAGCATCGAGGGCCTTGGCCAGGACATAGGTCCATTTTCCTTCCGCGATGTCCTTGCCCCGGACCTTCTTCCACTCGGAGGATCGGCCGTAGCCGTGGATGTCGTCGAGAATCTGGAACCCGATGCTCGGAGAGCGCGCGAAAGCCCGGCAGTCGTCGCGGACGGCCCGCTCGGCCCCGGCCACGACGGCGCACATCTCGGCCAGGCCCTCGACCGGCGCCCCGGTCTTCAGCGCGTACATGTCGAGAATGCGGCCGGGCCGAGCATCGTCCAGCCATCTCCGGATCGTGTCCTCGTTCAGGTTCCGCGACCAGAAGAGGTCCAGAGCCTGCCCGAAGTGGGCGCGGGCCATCTGGCGCACGAAGATCTCGTGCATGATCAGGCGCTGCGCATCGTCAAGGCCGGGATGGTCCTTGATCAAGAGCGCGGGCAGGAAATAAAGCGTATTGGCGGAGCTGATGGCCGTGTCCAGCCCGTAGCGAAGGTGAATGCACGGCTCGCCGCGGCGCAGATGGGAGACGTCCTCGATATCGTCGATGATCAGCGCGCCGGCATGGCAGAGCTCGGCCATGACGCAGACAAACTGTTCGTAGATTCGAGGGGGAACGCCCAGGGCATCGAGAAGATAGAGCGCGAACAACGGCCGCCAGCGTTTCCCCCCGCGCGACAGAAGATCCCAGGCGGGCTGGGCCAGCATCTCCTTGTAAACCTCGGGATAGATGGCGTCGGCCAGGGGCCCGGCCATCCGTTCGACGCCGGAAGGACGTTGCTCCTTCGGAAGGAAAGCCTCGATATGCCGGTCAATACGCCGGACCTGGGCCCTGAAGTAGTCGTGGGCGTCGAAAATATAGCCATATCCATGAAACTCCCCACGGGCGGCCCCCTTGACCCTGCGTTTGCCGACAACGCCGGAAAATTCTCCGGCGCCTTCCCAGACCGCCCTGTGAGCCCCGTAGACGGGGATCTCCTGGTCGGCTGCGAAGGGACGAAAAACGAGCTCCGCGGCCAGTTCCGGGACTTGGAGCCGCCAAACCACCGGATAGCGGATATAGGTCCGCGGGCTTTCCCACCACTCGGTCGGCTCAAGGCTGAATTCCCTCAGGGGCCGTGTGTTTCCTTGCGCGTCGCGGGCAAGAATCATCCGGGCCAGAGGCGTTTGATTTTGGGCGTCCTTGAGGACATAGACGAGCCAGTCGTGGCCGTTCTCGAAATTGACCGCGAACCAATCCCAGGCCTTGACCCGCTTGACGCCCTTCTCGTCCATCAGGCTGTCCGGATCGCCCCACTGATGATCGATCCAGGCCAGTCCCTTGACTGCGTCGCGGCCGCGCCGGCCCTCGAGACGAAGCCGGGTGTAGGCGTTGTAGAACATACCCCGGTCGGCGTCCCCGCTCTCACGAAAAGACTCAACATCCAGGCAGGGCCGTTCGGGGAGGAGGCGGAACCGGCAGGCGCGCCCTTTCCCGGGTTCGCGAAAATGGAGGACGAAATCCGCCTCCGTCTGGGCCAGTTTGAAGTCCTGCCAGCCGGCTGAAAACGGATTCGACCGGAGCCGGGCGGACGTTTCGGCCATTTCAAATTCACCGGTCCGCAACCCTCCGGCCTTCAGCTCGTCATGAAACGCCCGGATGATGCGGCGGTCGATATTATAGGTGACCGTATTCGGCCCTCTGGAGACCAGCGCTTCATGGAAAGCGCGGTCGAAACGGGAGACGCGCGACGGCCGCTCGGTCCTGCCGTCATAGTCCGACTGGAGAAACGAGAAGCTTTCCCGCCGCCTGCCCCGGTCGGTGAGGACGCCGTGGCGAAATAGCGTCGTCATGAAGTAGCGGCGCGAGACCGAGGCGCCCTCGTAATAGCCGTGGACAAACCACCATTCCAACGAAAATTCGGGGTGGGGCGATTCGTCCCTGAGCAGGCGGGTCAACCCCTCGACTCCCCGGCATGAATGCCGGGGCTTGTTCGGGGTTAACCCTGAGCCTCGCTTCTCGTCCCCGCCTTTCGGGCGGGGTAGCGTCTGCGAACGGGTCGTAGTCACTTCATGATTCTAAATGTTCTCTCCTCAGGGAGCAAGCTCAAGATCGCCGACATCGCGCTCATTTTCTATGACGTGGCGGAAAAATTCATCAAACAACTCCCGCCCGATCTTCCCTATGTCTTTCTCAGCACCAAAGTGCCCCAGACAAACTACCTGATTATCGACGCCTTTCCCTCCGACTATCATATTAACGATCGATTTTATTATCAGTCAAAATCCCGAAGCCCAGGGATATCGGGGGATTTATTCCCTTATTGAGCGGTCCGCGCCTCCGCAGCGGCGATCGGAACCGGAATTACTTCGGAGGAGGCGGATCTCGGCGGCGACTCACGAACTGGAACAGGACGAAGCGTTTATTGACCTTGCTGCTCCACGTCCAGGGCAGGAAGCCCCAGCTGTTCGAATAGAAGCCGGTGCACCGCTCGGTCGCGATGATCCGGCCGCCGGCCTTGCCCTCCGTCATCGCGGCCAGCGGCGCGAGATCGTTGCGCGCGAGAATCCGGAATCCGAATGCGGCGAGATCGGCCACCGCGAAATCGCCGGCGGCCGGGAGGGGAGGCGTCGCGGTGCTTGCCGCTATTTCCGCCGTTTCGCTCCGGAGACGAATTCGTATGCTCCAAGATCAAAGGCCGAGCCCTGGGGCCTGGCCGCCCCGAGAAGATCTCTCTTGACCACCGAAGAGAGGTTCGCGCCGGCGTCTTTGCAGGGGCTGCCGGATTTGAGCTGAAAGTTCTTCCCGCCGGGGGCGGCGAAGCCCGGATCCTGGTTGATCGCGGTCGTATCCCAGGAGGGCGGCGCGCCCTTGCCGAACCAGCAGTTTCGGTAGGCCGCCGAGGAAAGCGAGACGGATTCCGAGGCCATATACGGCGCGCCCTTTGAAAAGATGATGTTATTCCTGAAATCCGCTTTCGTGCCCGTTGCGATGGCCTCGGGGCTGATCAGCAGGTGGCCGCTGGAAGCGGGGTCCGCGGCCCCGGACCATCCGCAGCCGTAAAGCGTGTTGTTGTAGCAGTAGACGCGCGCGTTGCGTCTCGCCTCATGCCCCGTATTGATCCGGATCCCGGTATGGTAGGAAGCGTCATCGGACCACTCCGGGCCGAGTCCCGCGTTGACAATGAGGTTGTTGGTGATCCAGTTGTCGCCCGTAACGTAGTAGCCCAGCATGATGCCGTCGCCCCGCTGGTTGACGATGACGTTGTCATGGATGCGGTGCCGCTCGATGAAGGCCGCGTACTCCTGTTCGCTGTAGACGTTGATCCCCCGGTTGCACTTGCTGTCGTGGATGTAGTTCCAAGCGATCTCTCGATTCGATTCCGTCGGCGCCCGCGGAGAGTCATCCTTTCTCCACCCTTTGCCGTAGACCCCGTGATAGAGCTTGCTGCACGAGGCCTTCCCGACATTTTTCAACTCATTGCCGAGGACGAGGACGTCATTCCCTTCGACGTTGATGACCCCGTCCATGCCGTCGCCGTTGGGCGCCGTCATGAAGTTTCCGATGACTCGGTATCCCGTTCTGGCAGCCACGCCGATGGTTCCCGTCGTAATGGTAAACTTGGCCACAACCCAGTGGGAGGTGTAAGCGTCGTCATCCGAGGAGTAATTAAAGAACGCGCGCTCGATCCCGCTGTTTCCCACCCGCGAAGTCGCTCCCGGGTAGACGACAAGGGCCTTCGGCTTGCCTTTCTCGCCGTTGGAACCGAGGTTGACGCACGCGCTGGAATCGGTTTCCGTCGTCTGATCGACTCCGTTCCCGATATAGGCGATATCGCCCGGAGCGAGCGCCTGCACCGCGGCCGGGATTGTCCTCCAGGGCTTGGACCAACTGCCGTTGCCGGAATTATCCTTACCGTCGGTCTTGACGAAATAGATTCGCCCGGACCGCACGGTGAAGTTGAGCGAATTCGACTTCTGTCCGTTCACCACGACATAGATCTGGCCGTTTCCATCCTTGGCCAGACGGCTCACTTGAAACGAAACCATCTGCATTTTGTGGAAGATCGAGAGGTCGGCCGGGGCGGCGGCATTGCCCCAGAAGTAGTACGAGGCCGCCTCGCTCCCGTTGCAGTACGCTTTCGAGGATCCCCGGGCGCTGCCCAGATTGACCCCCCAGATCGTCACGATGGCTCCGTTCTGGCCCGGAATACGCCCCCCCGAACTGTCGCTATTGCCGGTCTTCGGACCGCTCGTGATGTCGCTGAAGTAGAGGACTGGGGCTCCGAAGGCAGCTCCTCCAGTCATGGAGACGACGGCCGCCAGCAAAACCGGCCGCAAGCGCCAGCCGCAAACTCGACCCATGAGCCCGAATCTTTGCATTGAGCATCTCCCTTCTCGTCCTGCAATC
>JALHUR010000369.1 GCA_022867325.1 Candidatus Aminicenantota bacterium
CCGTAGTAGTTGTCGTAATAAAAGAACCCGCCGGTGTAGCCCTGCCTGGCGTTGTCATAGCCCTTGAGGAATTCGACGCCGACCTTGAAATCGTGAGAGCCCTTGATGAACTCCTCGGCATGATGGGAGATACTAGCGTTGGCCGTCCAGTGGGCGGACACGGATTCAAACCAGGTGCTGTAATTGCCCGAGTAAATCCCTGTTAGGGCGTCGAAGCGCCCCGGGACGTCCTTGCCTTTATTCGGCCTCCCGTCGTACGGGCTGTAAAAGAGCCCCAGTTTGAGCTCGGCAAAGGTATTCTGCGAGAAAGTATGCAGCAGGTTTAATCCGGCCGGAATTCCGGGTCCGACGTCATAATAGGCGGCGTCTTCCGTGGTGTCCACGCCCAGTCCCCGGTTGAAGACCTGGAATTTCTCGTATTCGATATAAGCGGATAGTCGGTTGTTCTTGTCGAGCTGATAAGTGAGCTTGCCGAATGTTTTTGGAATCTGTTCGGACCTTCTCTTGGCCAAACCCGTGATCTCTTCGTCTGACTGGACAAACCCCCCGGAAATATAGAACCAGAGCTTATCTTTGACGATGGCTCCGCCGAGGCCGAAATGAGCGTTGAAATAAAGATTGCGGGGAGGAGCTTCGAAAAGCGAGAACATGGGATCTTTGATATCGAAGTTCTTGGTGTTCCAACTTAAGGGAGAGTGTGAGACTTCGACCATGCCTTCACGCTTATTGCCCCCACTTTTGGTGATCAGGTTGAGGACCGCTCCGGTGAAACCGCCGTACTCCGCATTGGATCCAGAACCTGAGATCCGGGCTTCTTCGACGATGTTGATGTCGGGATATTGCCAGTCCTGGCCGGAGCCAATGTAAGTCAGAACGCTCTGGCCGTCGAGCTGCCATTGATTGCTGCTCCGCTCGGCCGCGCCCATGGCGCTTCGGTCTTTTATCCCCGGGGCCAGGTTGATAAGCTGTGACGATGCTCTCACCGCCCGCGTTTCGCCGCCGACGGTCTGGAGCATCTGCTTATCCAGGTTGGTGGCGTTGATCTGGGAATCCTTGACGTCGACGAGGGGAGGTGTGGCCGTAACCGTAACTTCCTCTTCCAGCTTCCCGATCTTGAGGACGAGGTCGACGGTGATCGTCTGGCCGACAAAAATCTTGATGTCGCCTCTTTTCACCGTCGAAAAGCCGCTCAGCGACGCTTCCAGAGTATAGGTACCGCGGAGCAGAGCGACAAACCGGAATTTTCCGTCGGCTGCGGCCAGCCGGATTTGGATCCCTCCGATCATGTCGGGCGACGAGACCTTGACTTCAGCGCCGGGAAGGGCGTTTCCCTCCTCATCGAGCACCTTGCCTTCGATGGCTCCTGTCGATCCGCTCTGGGCCAAAGCCAGTCCAGAGAGAAAAAGGAGTGTCGAGGCAAGAGCTACAATGAAACGATATTTTCCCTTCATAATAGCCTCCTTTCTTGTTGGGCTCAGTCGGACAATCGTCTTTTTCTCTTATAAACCCAGGATTTCTTTTCGTTGTCGGAACTGTGGATTTCACCTCCTCCGTTAATTTTGGCTGGATAAAATATATAATAAATATATAATAATAGAGAATCCGATGTCCAGCGAATTTTATATTTCTTTTTCTAGTAAGTTATGCTGGGTTTTTTCTTTTTTCAGGCGGGGATTTACCGGTCGGACTCGGTCGATCAAAGGAGATCTTGGAGAGCCTGAAGAAACAATATTCCCGCCGGGATGCATTGACAGGTGTTTTCCTGTCCGCTAGAATGAAAAACTAAAGAGACCCGCACTCTGAAAATGACCGGACGGATGAGGCCCTCTAAGTTACTTGTCATTCTGGCGGGGATCGCCGCTCTGGCCGTTCTTTTTTACTTCCTCCAGGTCAAAGGATTTGTCCCGGGAAAAAGAAGACTTTCGGCCGAGGTCAGCCGGTGGATCGCCCCCTTCAAGTCGTCCGACCTCAACGTCCTTTTTTTCACCCTCGATACGACCCGCGCCGACCACATCGGATGCTACGGCTATCCGCTGATCAAGACGCCCAACATCGACGGCTTGGCGGCCGAAGGGATCTTGTTTCAAAATGCAACCTCCCAATGCCCACTGACCTTGCCGTCCCATTCGTCCATGTTTACGGGGAGCTATCCGTTCTTCCACGGCGTAAGAGACAACGGAGGTTTTTATTTGGACGAAGACCAGGTGACTCTGGCCGAGGTCCTGCGCCAGGCGGGGTGGGCGACCAGCGCCTTTATCGGCGCCTTCGTCCTTGATTCCCGCTGGGGCGTCAATCAGGGTTTCGATTATTATTACGACAATTTCGATTTCGCCAAGTACAAGAAAATCAGCCTGGATTCCGTCCAGAGGGAGGGCGGAGAGGTCATCAAGGCTTTTTTTGAGTGGTACGAGAAGAATCCGCCGTCCAGGTTTTTCAGCTGGATCCACCTCTATGATCCCCACACGCCCTACGAGCCTCCCGAGCCCTACAAGACTCAATACGGGGGACAGGAATATGGTCTCTATGACGGCGAGATCGCTTATGCGGATTTCTTGATCGGCCGGGTCCTGGAGAGTCTCAAGAGTAAAGGCGTGCTGGAGAAAACGGTCATCGTCGTCGTCGGAGACCATGGAGAGAGCCTGGGCGAGCATCATGAGAGCTCTC
>JALHUR010000370.1 GCA_022867325.1 Candidatus Aminicenantota bacterium
CGTTCCTGCACGCGCTGTCCTTCGAGCGCGCGATCCTGTTTCAGCAATTGCCAGCCGAGTCAGCCCAGGGTGCCGCCAAGGACAAGCATGAGACAGAGAAAGACCGCCAGGGTGCGACCGGGCGGCCGGAGCCAAAGGGCTAATCCCATGGGTTGCCTCGCAAACGGCATCGATTCCTTAGATTATATCCGGCCGGGTCAGGATTGAATGGAGCTTGGGTCAGGATTCTGTTTTTCCAGGGAGCAGGGATGATCTCCTGAACGGCCTGAGATCTCCCCTCCGGATCTTTCTCGAGACAGCGCAGAATGTCGGCATCCATCTTTACCTACCCCCATTTAGTGTACCACTTGGGAAGTGTAATTTCTATGCTCCAAAACTACTGGAGCTGGCGGTGAGCCGACCGGGGTCCATCGCCTTCTTTTTCAAAGCCTCGACCAAATCTTTGATATGGAGGAAAGATCTCCCGGCCGCGAAACTCTTCAAGTCGGCATCGAGGGCCATGGCCGTCTGACGCTTCAGCCTCTCCAATCGGTTGAGAAGTGATGTTCCGATCTGGGCCGCCACGCGTTGTCGCTCGTCGCCCTCTCTTTTCTGGAAGAGTTCGCTTTTCTGACGGACCATCCGCTCCGGATGTCGTGGACGATAGACTCCCGCCATGGCGGGAAAATGGCCTCAAGAAACGGGCCAACGCTAAGGATAAAGCCAAGTCTCCCTGAAAAGCCGGGCGGAAAACCGGCTCGGACGGCTGTGGTAGCTACAACCATGGGGTGCTCCGCCGAACCCAAATTATCCCTCGACGACGTCGCTTTGATTAAAGGTGATCCGGCTTTGAAGGTAATCTTGTTTTGCGATATTTCTTTAACAGCTGATGCCGCGGCCGAAGAATCTCCCCTCCTGATCCCGATGGAAGGATACTTCCGGCCGCGGCGTAGGCATCTCTTGCGCCGTTTCTTACCGATGATGCGTATATAGAGATGATGAAACTCCGTGCTCGAGAAACCGAATCCGCCCCGGGCATGAGTTGGGGCGGGATCCACTCGCTTTCAAGAAGAGCCGAAAAAATAGCAGGATCTGAAGCGGGGAGTTTTGCCTCCCCCCTACCACAGGCGACGGGCGCTCGGCACTTCGGACCTGGAGACGAGGAGAATCGCGTCCCGCTCGCAGGCGGAACGGCAGATCCCGCATCCATAGCAGCGGCGGTTCAGGATGACCGCCTTATGGTTTCGTTTATCATATTCCAGGGCGCTAAAAGGGCATATCTTGACGCATTTGGCACAACCGTTGCAGAGGTCGCGGTCGGTCCGGGCGATAAACTCGGCTTTGAAAAAGAGCGGGACCTTATGGGTGACCGTCGAAGTCATGGCCAGGCAGGAAGACTCCTCGCAATTGCAGATCCCTCCGATGAACGGCGCCTGGAATGTCCAGACCGTGTGGCAGAGCCCCTCCCTCTCGTGGCCGCGGTGGGCGCGCAGGGCTTCGTCCTTCGATAAGAGCTCCATCCCCCGGATATCCGGGCCTCCGAAATAACTCGGGTCCGTCTCCTCGATGATCTTGGCGACCTCGCCTCCGCCCGGACCCAGGCTGAGCGCGTAGCAGTATCTCTGGTCGGAGCCGACCGTGGCTCGGCGGCAGAGGCAGGCGATCCTGACGATGGAATTGACGAAGCCGAAGATCCGGTCGAGCTCCTCGATCGGCACGACCTGGCCGTAGTGATGGGGTTTCATCTTCCTGACCACGGTCGGCCGAATCGCCCTCCGGACGAAGCCGGGTATCCTCCCCAGTTTGTCGACGCTCGCCTTGAGCGCCCGGCCGCCCCGGAGATACCTCTTCATCAGTTTCCGCCGCCTGACGTCGCTGAGCAGGTCCTCGGCATAGTTTTTGGCCTGCAGATACCAAGTCTTCCCCTCTCCGTGCTGATGGCAGAATTCGCACATTTGTAAATTATTATAGCTCATCTCTCTTCAGCCCGATATGATAAAATGCAGCCGGGCGGATGCTCTAAGGAGGTCTCTGATGAGGAGAATTGCGACCCTAACGGCCGTCGCGATCGTTGTGGCCGTTTTCTTGAGCTTGTACGCCGATTCCCAGGATCCGGCCTCCGAGACCGGTTCCGGCCCGCTTGCCGTTTTCAGTATCCGCCGTTATGGGGCATCCGGCGTCAAAACCGACAACGCCCGGCCGGCCATCCAGAAGGCGGTCGACGCTTGCGCCGCGGCCGGCGGCGGCATGGTCTATGTCCCTCCGGGAGAGTACGCGACGGGGACGATCCGCCTCAGGAGCCATGTCCGCTTCTTCATCGAGGCCGGCGCCACGATCTTTTCCATGAAGGACGACAAGGCCGCCTTCGACAAGGACGCTCTGTTCTACGGAGAAGACCTGGACGGGATCACCCTCGAGGGCCGCGGCACGATCGACGGCCGGGGCGAGTACGAGTGGCGCCCCAAGGGCGATTTCCACGACGACTTCATCTACCCCAACCAGCTCATGCAGGAGCGGGCCGGGAAGCCCCTCTTCCGCTCCTTCCCTAAGTCGAACCAGTACGGGAAGCTTGTCCTCCTTCTCCGCTGCCGGGACGTCCGGATCGCCGGCCTGTCTTTCGTCGATTCCCCGTCTTGGACCATCCATCCTTACGGCTGCGAGCGGATGGTCATCGACGGCGTCACCATCAAGTCCAGCCAGCGGGACGGCGTCTGGGCCGCCGGGATCGATCCCGACGGCTGCAAGGATCTCCGCATTTCGAACTCGACGATCGAGACGGGCGACGACGCCCTCGTCTTCTACTCCATGAACTGGTTCGGCCCGGCCCTCCCCTGCGAGAACATCACGGTCACGAACTGCCGGCTGAGCTCCTCCTCGAGCGCCCTCAAGTTCTGCGACGGGAACATGAACGCCATACGCCGGGTCACCGTCGACAACTGCGTCATCACCAATTCCAACCGCGGGATCGCCGTCATGGACTTCGACGGCGGCGAGGTCAGCGACGTCATCCTTTCCAACCTGACGATCGAATGCAACCGCTTCGACTGGTTCTGGTGGGGGGACGGCGACCCGTTCCACTTCAACGTCAAAAAGCGGAGCGAGATCCACAAAAACTGGAAAAAGGAGGATGACCGGCCGGCCGGGGCGGTGCGCAACCTGACGATCCGGAATGTCATCGCCCGCGGGAAGGGGTCGAGCGTCTGCAACGGCCACCCCGAGAATTGGCTCGAGGGCGTGACCCTGGACAACGTGAAGCTCATCGTCGCCCACGACCCTTCGGCGGCCTACGACAAGGCCATCAATGCCCTTTCCTTCCGGTGGGCCAGGAACCTCAAGCTCAAGGACGTCGAGATCGTTTGGGAGAAGCCCGCCTACGCCCAATGGCAGAGCGCCCTCGTCCTCGAAGACATTGAAGGCGTTGACTTGGACGGCTTCAAGGGCGGCCCGGCGCCGGGGGGATCGGCCCTCCATCCGGCGGTCATCCTGGACAACGTCGAGAAAGCCCTCGTCAGGAATTGCCGGTCCGTTCCCGGGACAGGGACCTTCATGCTCGTCCGGGGAGAACGCAGCCGTGACATCGGACTCGCCGGGAATGACTTCCGGGATGCTAAGGTTCCCTTCGAGCTGGGGCCGGGCGCGTCCAAGTCCGTCGTCCGAAATCTCAAGGAGCGTCCCTGACCGGAAGTCATGACCAAGCGTCCCCTGATCCATGTCCTCGTCGCGGCCGTCCTGTTCGGCCTAAGCCTTCCATTCGCCAAACTCCTCCTCCGGGATATCCATCCGCTGCTCCTTTCGGCCGTCCTCTATTTGGGAGCGTTCGCGGGCCTGACCCTCTACGCTTGGGCTCGAAAAGCCCTGAATCCCGGACGCGCGAAACCCGCGATCCCGCTTGAAAGTCGGGATCGCCGGTGGCTGGCCGGCGCTATTCTGGCGGGCGGCGTCCTCGGCCCCATTCTCCTCATGTACGGTCTGACCCGGACTTCGGGATTCTCGGCGTCCCTCCTGCTCAACTTGGAAGGGCTGTTTACGGCCCTGATTGCTGTCGTCTTATTCAAGGAGCCGGCCGCCCCTCGCTTGTGGACGGCTCTGGGATTCATGACGGCGGCCGGAGTCATCTTGTCCTGGAACCCTGAAGGAAGGACGCTCAGCCTGTCCGGCCCGATCCTGGTCCTGGCGGCCATGTTCTGCTGGGCCCTCGACAACAACCTGACCAGGCACATCTCGGACAAGGACCCCGTCCTTATCGCCGGAATCAAAGGGCTCTGCGCCGGTTCGATCACCCTCATAATCGCCCTTGTTCTGGGAATCAAGCCCGGCCTGAATGTCCACCTGGCTTCGGGCCTCCTCCTCGGTTTCGTAAGCTATGGGCTGAGCCTCGTCTTCTTCATTAAAGCCCTGGAGGGCTGGGGCGCGGCCAGGACAGGAGCGTTTTTCGGCCTGGCGCCCTTCATCGCGGCGGGCCTCTCCCCCGTCGTGCTCAAGGAAACAGCGAACGTTCTGATGCTGCCGGCCCTCGTTCTCATGGCCGCCGGCGCCTGGCTCGTGGTCCGGGAGAAGCACGGCCATCGGCACAGCCATGAAAAGACGGTCCACGCCCACGTCCATACCCACCGGGACGGCCACCATGACCATCCTCACCCGGCGGTGGACGAGGCAGCCCCCCACGCTCACGAGCACGAACATGAGGAATCGGAGCACGTCCACGGACATTGGCCGGACAGCCACCACCGGCATTCTCATTAGCAAACATCAACCATGATTGACGTTTTCGCAGCCTGATTCCCTCTTCCGGCTCTGGGCATTTTGCGTCTTTTCTGAGAGATAGAGAGCTCGCCTCGGCATGGAGGCTTCAGCGGAAAACAGCGACGGAATAGATGTCGACCTCGGGAACGGTGAAGGCCACCTTCCTCAAGGACCTCGTCCCCGCCCACTATATCCTCGTCTCGCCGACCTCCTTGATGATTGGCCGGGAAGAAGCGTGCTCCCGCTCGAAACGACTCTCAGGATGACGGAGTGCCCCGTGAATGACAGGCTGCAGACTGGAATGGATTATCTCAGCCCGGCCAGCCGCTTCCTGGCATCTTCGAATTCGGGAATGCCGGGGTCGGCGCCTTTCCAGAGGTCGAGGAAGATGCGGTATTGCGCAACCGCCTTGTCCTTCTCGCCCTTCTCCTCGTAGAGCCGAGCCAGCCGACAGTGATAGACGGGAATACGCAGGCGCCGGTCCTGGCTCGAGGGATCGAAGGTGAGGAGTTTCAAGTAGGCCTCGATCGCTTTGTCGATATTCCCGGTTTTCTGGTAGGCACGGGCCAGGACATCCTGTTCAATCGGCATGTTTTGCCATGTGTAGTCTGGCCTACTATTAATCCTGGGGATCGTCAGGACGAGTTCTTTCTCCATGACCGTGATCGCTTCCCCGGCCTTCCCTTCGGCCAGCAGGATCTCGGCCCGAACGATCGTGCCCATCCGCTGTGCCTGAGTCGCCCAACCCCGACTGTCTGCCCTGGCCTGGGCCTCGAGTCGGGAAGCCTTTTCATGTCTCTTCCTGGCCGACTCGAGCCGCCCTTGTTTCGCATCACATAAGGCCAGATAATATTCGAGAAGGGACTCGTTCATTCCGTCCGATGAGGGATCCCCGGCTTTATTAAAATCGAAATATTCCTGCGCGAGCCGGCGCCCCTTGTCGTATTCGCCCCAGTCATAGTAGAAAAAGGCCTTGAATAACTTGGCCACGCTGACGAAGTATGGGTTGACCGACCCCAAGTTTTTTATGGCCTCGTCTTCTTCCTTTATTGCCGCGCTGCGCCGGCCGACCACATGGTATAAGAACGCTCTCCAAATCAGCCCATACATCCGAACCCCTTGCGACGGGGCGTTCTTGATGAAATCGTCCATCGCCCGCAAAGCTTCCTGGTATTCCCCCTTGACGGCCTGGACGTAAGCGATCCTGTCGCCCGAACTATAGTCGGGCTTGACCTTCAGCGCGTCCCGGTAACTGGCGATGGCTTCGTCAAGCCTTCCCGCTCGAAATAGCAAGTCTCCCATGGCGGTATACGGCTCCGCGTCCCCGGGATTGACCGCCGAAAACTTCTTCAGGTACTCGGCCGCCTTGTCCAGCTCCTTCATGTCCATGTAGACATAGGCGAAGCCCTCGAGAGCCAAGGCATTAACGGGGTCGAGCTCCAGGGCCTTGTCGAGCTCGCCGATCGCCTCGGGGAAGGCCTTTTTGCCACTGTAATAACCGGCCAGCGACAAGTGCGGGCGTTTTTCCTTAGGATATTTCGCCGCGAGTTCTTGGAGGATCCGGAAGTATTTTTCGGGGTCCCCCTCGGCTTCGGCCGCGATGTAGAGACGCTCCTTTTCGTTGGCCTTGGCGGAGAGGGATTCGGCTTTTTTGTAGGTCTCGTCTCCCAGCTTGAAGAGTCGCAGGCCTTGGTAGACATTGGCCAGGTAGAGATGGGCCGAGGCGAATTCGGGGTCCCGGTCGATGGCCCGCTGGAGCGCCTGGCGCGCCTCCTCGAAATATTTTTTTTCGTAGAACTCGCGGCCTTTGAGAAAGTCGATATAGGCTTCCATTGAGGTCGTGGTGAATTCCGTGACCGGCGCCGCGGCCTCGCCGCCGGGGAGGGCCCAGCCGAGCTTCAAGTGGACGCGTCCGGTCAGGTCGTCGATCTGCGAAAGGAGGATGCTCTCCTCGCCCTGGCCTTGAGCCGAGGCGCTGGCC
>JALHUR010000371.1 GCA_022867325.1 Candidatus Aminicenantota bacterium
CGGGACGGCCCCCAGCTCCCGGGTCCGCGCCTCGGCGTAGGCGTCGAGGTCCCGGGTCCGGACGCCGGGCTTGATCATCGCCCCGAGCTCGTCCAGGACGCGGGCGACGACCCGGTTGCTTCGCCGGGCGGCCTCGATCTCGTCTCCGCTGTAGATGATCATGGCATCAGTGTCCGGATGTCCGGGACGCCAGGCGGGCGTCCAGGACGATGGACAGGAGGAGGAAGACGCCCTCCACGGTCCCGCTGCCGTCGATGAGGCTGAAGGCATTCTTGTTCGCGTAATACTCCCGCAGGGGCCGGGTCTGTTCCTGATAAACTCTCAAGCGTTCCCGAATGACCTCGGGCTTGTCATCGTCCCGCTGGACGAGCGGCTCCCGGCACTTGGGGCACCGGTTGCCCGGGACCTCGCCCGGCTTGGCCTGGGTCGTGATCGTTTTGCAGCGGGGACAGACCCAGCGCCTGGAGAGGCGCTCGAGCAGGATCTCTTCGGACAGGCCGATCTCCAAGGCCGCCTCGGGCCGGCTTCCGTCCATTCGTTCGATCTCCCGCGCCTGGGCCAAGTTCCGGGGGTAGCCGTCGAGGACGTAGCCGTTCCGGCTCTCGGGCCGCCGGATTTGCTCCTCGACCAGGGCCGCGACGATGTCGTCGCCGACGAGCTCGCCCCGGTTCATCAGGTCCCGGACCTTGAGGCCGACGGGCGTTCCGTCCTGGACGGCGGATCGAAGGATGTCTCCGGTCGAGATCTTGGGAAACCCGTAGCGGCTTTCGATCAGGACCGCCTGGGTCCCCTTGCCGCTGCCGGGCGCCCCGAGCAGGATAACCCTCATCCGCGTCTCCCCCGGATCCGGCTCCGCCGCATGAAGCCATCGTAGTGGCGCATGACGAGCTGGGCCTCGATCTGCTGGAGGGTGTCCATGGCGACGCCGACCACGATCAGGATCGAAGTCCCGCCGAAGTAGAAGTTGACATTGAGTCCCTGGGTCAGCCACTTGGGCAGGTTGGACTCGAGAAAGGTGCCGATCAAGGGAAGGGTCCCGACCTTGAAGCCCGTCGTCAGGAACTCGGGCAGGATGGCGATGGCAGCCAGATAAACGGCCCCGACCAAGGTGATCCGGGACAGGACCGAGTCGATGAAGTCCGAGGTGTTCTGGCCGGGCCGGATGCCGGGGATGAAGCCGCCGTACTTGCGGAGGTTATCGGCGACGTCGACCGGGTTGAAGATGATCGAGATGTAGAAATAGGTGAAGAAGATGATGGCCGCGACGTAGAGGAGGTTGTAGAGAGGCATCCCCATCCCGAACTGACGGGAGAAGTCCTGGAAGAACGGCGCCTTGATGAGGGAGGCCATCGTCGCGGGGATGGTGATGACCGAGGCCGCGAAGATGATCGGGATGACGCCGCCCGTGTTGACCCGGAGCGGGAGGTGCGTGCTCTGGCCCCCGTAGATCTTCCGGCCGACGACGCGCTTGGCGTAGGAGACCGGGATCCGGCGCTGGCCGCGCTCGACGAAGACGATGAAGGCGATGACGGCCAGCATCAGGACGACCAGGAGGATAAGCCGGAGGGGGTCCATGTTCCCGCTGCGCAACTCGGTCAAGAGGCTTTGAACCCCGCGCGGAAGGTCGACGACGATCCCGGCGAAAATGATTAGGGAGATTCCGTTTCCGATCCCCCGTTCCGAGATCTGCTCGCCCAGCCACATGATGAAGACGGTGCCCGTCGTCAAAGTCAGGACCGTCAGGGCCTTGAAGCCCAGCCCGGGATTGGGTACGATCGAGGCGCCCCCGGGGGCCTTGAGGGCCTCGAGCAGGAACGCGATCCCCATCCCCTGGATGAGGCAGATCACCAGGGTCCCGTAGCGCGTGTACTGGGTGATCTTCTTCCGGCCCATTTCGCCTTCCTTGGACAGGCGTTCGAGGTAGGGCCAGACAACTTGGAGAAGCTGGAGGATGATCGAGGAGCTGATGTAGGGCATGACCCCCAGGGCGAAGATCGTCATCTTGGACATGTTCCGGCCCGAGAAGAGATCGACGAACCCGAGGATGGTTCCCTTCTGGGCCTGCCAAAACTCGGCCAGGGCCGTGGCGCTGATTCCCGGATTGGGGATCTGGGCGCCGACCCGATAAACGGCCAGCAGGGCCAGGGTGAACAGGACCCGTCTCCGCAGGTCGGGGATGCTGAAGATATTACGGACGCTTTCAAGCATGGCTCCCCCCTAACAGAAGCGCCTTGCCCCCGGCATCCTCGATTTTCTTCCGGGCGGCCGCGGAGAAGCCGTGGGCATGGACGGTCTTGGCCTTGGTCCAAGGTCCACGGGCCAGGATCTTGATTTTTTCGGATTCCCTCTTGATGAGGCCGGCCGCGACGAGGTCCTGGGGCGTGATCTCGGTCTTGGCGATCTTGTCCAGCCGGTC
>JALHUR010000372.1 GCA_022867325.1 Candidatus Aminicenantota bacterium
ATCGAGCGCATGACCTTCCAGCGTTGGACCCGGCCGTAGATGTCGGTCACGGCCTCGATGATGACGACCCCCTCGACCCGCGCCTGCCGCGCGATCTCGGGATAAATCGGAGGGACCTCCTTGATGAGGCGCGGCGGCTTGATTTCGCCGATGGCCCGGACCGGGGCCTCGACCGCACCCACGACGCCCCCCAACACTCCGCCCACGACGCCGCCCAGGACGCCGCCGACGACGCCGCCCTCGACGCCGCCTTCGACGCCGCCCTCAATCCCGATGTCGGAGACCTGCTCTTCGGCGATCTCCTGGGGAATCTCGACCGGAGCGACCAGCCGGCCCGGCGCTATCGTCGACTGGGCCTGAACCGGCCTGATCCGCGTCCGCGTGCTCGAGGAAGCCCGTTTCTTGGCGGGCGGTGGAGGAGGCGGCGGAGGCGCCGGCGGGGGCGCCAGGAACGCGCTATAAATCTGAACCTCGGGCAAATCCCCCGTCTTCAGAAGCGGGGCGATGATCAGGAACAGGGCCAGGATGGCGTGGGCCGCGACCGAGAGCGGAAAGACGATAGCCTTGAGTTTGATGTCGCGAGTCGCTTGGAAGAAAGAATCGTTAAACATTTCAGCCTCCTTTTGGGGAGCCCCGGAGGCTTGAGCCTGAACGATCCGGGCCTTGACCCGGTCCGGGAAGGCGGACCAGTAGGCCTTTTCGTCGGGCAGGGGGGGAAGTTCGCGCGGAAATTCCTCGAGTTTCCGGAAGGCGGCCATCTCTTCGGCGCAGGCTCGGCAGGCCGCCAGGTGCTTCTCGACCTTGGCGGCGAGGCGCGGGCTGAGCTGCTTATCGATGGTGCCGCTCAGGAAGTCCGTCCATTTAGCGTGTCTCATCGGCGCCTCCATCACAAGTACCCGGTCATCCGAGACCGGATCTTCTGCCGGGCCCGGCTCAGCCGCGACATGACGGTGCCGGGGGAGAGGCCCAGGGTGCGGGCGATCTCGCCGTAGTCCTGGTTCTCGTAGAAGCGGAGCACGAACACGGACTTCTGTTCCGGCGGGAGGGCCTCCACGGCCTCCTGGAATTTCCGCTCGGCCTGACGGCGCACGACGGCGTCGGCCGGCTCGTCCGCCCGGTTGCGGGCCGGGACGGGGTCGGCCTTGGGGGCTTCCAGGCCCAAGGCGTCGAGCGAGACCTCCTTCTTCCGCAGCCGAAGATAGTTGAGGGAACTGTTGACCGCGATCGTCCGAAGCCAAGCGACAAAGCTCATGCCCTCCTTGAAACCGGACAGGGCGAAGTAGGCCTTGACGAAGGTCTCCTGGGCGAGGTCGTCGGCCGTCTGGTGGGACCCCGTCATCCGCCGGCAGATGGCATAGATCAGCCGTTGATGGGTTCGGACGAGAGTCTCGAAAGCTGTCATGTCTCCCTGCCGGGCTTTGGCGACGAGTCTCCGCTCCTCCAGACGTTCCGGCTCATTCATCGGAGCTCCCATGTCTATTACACCCGGACTCGGAAGATATTCCCTCGAGTACCGGCCTTATTATATACTAAACCGCATGGGTGACAAAGAGAGGGGCGGGACGAGGGCGCCGCGTCTGAGAATAAAAACCGGTCCGGAGCGTCTGTCGGATCGGAAGGCGATTTCCAGCCGAAACGAAGGGAGGACGCCGGTTTTGAAGATCAACAGACGCGGAATCGAGATCGATGTCACCCGGACCGCCGCCTGGATCCTGGCGGCCGTTTGCGCCCTGGCCATCTTCCTGTTCGTCCCGACGGCGCGCGCCATCCAGTTCTTCGTCTCGAAACGTTGGGGCCGGGCCATGTTCGGGACGGCCGTCGTCTTCGCCGTTATCGCCGCCCTGGCCCTCGTCCTCTACTATCTCATGTTCGACCGGAAAACCCGCAGGATTTCGAACTATATCTGGATCACGGCCGTGGCGGGGCTGTACTTTTTCTTTACGTACCAGCTCCGGGCCAACCCCGAAGAGAGCGTCCACTTCATCGAATACGGGCTCCTGGGCGTCTCCCTCTATATCGCCCTGAGCTTCTCGACCCGCGACCGGACGATCTACTTCGCCGCCTTCTTCATCGGATGCCTGGTCGGGTTTTTCGACGAATTCCTCCAATGGCTGATGCCCCAGCGCTACATCGACATCCGCGACGTCGGGATCAACGCCCTCGCCTCGGGGCTCCTCCAAGTCGGGATCTGGAAGGGCCTATCACCCGTTCTCATCGGAGAGCGGATCCGGGCCCGAACCCTGCGGCGGGCCTGCGTTTTGGCCGCCGCCTGCCTCGTCTGCCTCGGCCTCATGCTGGCGGCGTCGCCGCGCCGGATCGACAAGCTCATCCGGACCGTCCCGGCCCTCTCCTTTCTGCGAGACCAGGAGATTGTTTTCGAGTTCAAGTACCGGTACCGGGACCCGGAGATAGGAACCTTTCATTCCCGGATGACGAAGAGGGAGATCGCCCGGACCGACCGGGCCAAGGCCGCCGAGTACGTCCCGATCCTCAAGGCTTGGGAGGACCGCGACTACATCGAGTTCCTGACAGTCTATCCCAGACTCCTCCACCCTTTCCTCCAGGAGTTCAAGGCCCATGTCCTGCGCCGGGACAAGATGCTGGAGCATTGGAGAACGGAGACGGCCCGGGACGAGAAAGACAAGACGATCGTCGCGGCCTGCAAGGAAAACAGGCTCCTCGAAAAATATTTCCCCGAGACGCTCCGAGCCTCCGGCTACGGCTGGGATGAGGCGACCAGGCGAAGGGTTGAATCAAAGGCCGCGCGGGTTTCGTTAGCTTATATCAGCCTCGTCGCCTTCACGCCGCACGACTACCTGAACGAGAACTTCTCCTGGGTCCTGCTGGCCCTAGCCCTGGCCGGAATTGCGGCCGTCTGGGCCTTCGCCCCAAGATTTTTGGATACGTGATTTGGGGACATATACAAGATTTGGGGACATGTGCCGATTTTCTTAAATCGGTAACGTGTCCCCAAATCTCAATAGAGGAATTCGGGGGACACGATACCGAACTAAGAAGTTCGGTTCATGTCCCCCGAATTCCGGGGACATGTTGCTTATTTCTCTTGAAATAAGTTACGTGTCCCCGGAATTCATATTGATTTTAGGGGCCGGGGTATGTAGAATCTTGGCTGGGCCAGCGTAGCTCAGTCGGTAGAGCGGCTGATTCGTAATCAGCAGGTCGAGGGTTCGAGCCCCCCCGCTGGCTTTTTTAGTACCCATGGCCATGCTCATCAAACGCCTCGAAATCCAGGGATTCAAGTCCTTCGCCGACAGGACCAAGATCGTCTTCCACCCGGGCATCACGGCCGTCGTCGGCCCCAACGGGACCGGCAAGTCCAACATCATCGACTCGACGCTCTGGGCCCTGGGCGGCCAGCGGATGAAGGCGGTCCGGGGCGACAAGGTCGAGGACATCATCTTCAACGGGAACGCCAAACGGCCGCCCCTGGGGATGGCCGACGTCACCCTGGTCCTGGGCGAGGCGGGGACCGACGAAGAGCTCGTCATCAACCACCGCGTCTTCCGGTCGGGCGAGAGCGAATACCGGCTCAACGGCAAGATCGTCCGGCTCAAGGACATCCAGGACACGCTCTGGAAGCGGGACGTCGCCGAGAAGGAATACTACGTCATCGAGCAGGGGGCGATCGGCCAGTTCGTCACCTCCAAGCCGCAGGAGAAGCGGACACTGCTCGAGGAGGCGGCCGGCACGGCCTTCTACAAGGACAAACGCAAGCAGGCCGAGAGCAAGCTCGAGACGAGCGAACAGAACCTCCTCCGGCTCGAGGATATCGTCGCCGAGGTCGAAAAGGCGAAAAATTCCCTGCAGCGCCAGGCTTCGGCCGCCAACCGCTACCGGAAGCTCCGGGAGAGAATCCGCGAGTTGACCGGGTTCCATTTCCAGCGCCGGGTCGGCCAGATCGAAAAGAACCTCGAGGACGTCACGGCCAAGTTCAACCAATCCCTGAATCGGGAGCGGGACCTGGTCGGGCTCATCCATGAGATCGAAAAGGAGATCGCCTCCCGGCGTAAAGACGTCTGGGACCTCGATCAAGTCCTCAAGTCCCGCCAGGAGCACGTCTACGGCCTGAAGTCCCAAGCGGTCCGGACCGAATCCGAACGCGAAAAGGACGCCCGGCGCATCGAGTATTTCGAGGAGGAGAAGCGGAAGGCCGCCGCCAACCTCGAGGAATTCGGCCGGGAAACGGCCGCCCTGGAGCGCGAGAGCGCGGAAAACGAGCGGGGCCTCGAAGAACTCGTCCGGGCCTTGGCCGAGAAGGACCGCGAGGTCGAGCGGGCCGGCCTCGAACGGACGGACGCCAAGGAGCGCATCCCGGCCCTCGAGAGCGAGATCGAGGACCTGCGCGGCCATCACCTGCAGCGGCTCGCCATCCTGACCGAGAGCCGGAACGAGTCGCTCCGCTTGGAAAAAGAATGGGAATTCCTTCTCCGGCAGGAGGAGAAGCACCGGAACCAGATCGCGGCCCAGCGGGAGCTGTCGGCCCTCCAGGAGGAAAAACTCCGGCGGGACGAGGTTGTGCTCAGCGAGCTCCGGCGCGGGCTCGAAGACAGAGAGACGCGGATCGGCGACCTCCGGACCGCGGCGGCGGAGAGAGAGGCCGGGGCCGAATCGATCCGGCGGGATCTGGCCGCCCTCCAGGCCCGGCGCGAGGAGGTTTCGTTCAACCTCCAGGCACTCCGCACGCTCGAAGCCAAGGAGCGGGAGATGAACGCCGCCCCTCCCCTGCCCGGCTCGCGGGGGATCCTGGCCGATTTTGACATTGCCGGCGATGCCGATGCTCCGCTCGTGGACATCTTCTGGAAGGAAGAGGCGCGGGCCCTGCTTGTGCCGGCCCAGGATTTTCTAACCGCCTTGTCCGGCGAGGCCTTGCGGGGGAGTTTTCTCCTGATACCGGCCGAGGCGACGCCGGCGGTCCCGCCCTCCCTCGCCGAGCCCGAAGTTCTGGGATTTCTCAAGTCCCGTGTCCGGCCCGGACCGGCCGCTTCAGCGGCCTTCGACCGTCTGCCCGAGGCGGTCATCGTCTCCGACCTGGCCGCGGCCGTGCGGCTCTGGGGCCGCCACCCGGGACTCAACTTCGCGACCCTCCAAGGCGACGTCGTCTTGGCTTCGGGCTTGGTCAAGACCGGCCTGCGCGGAGAAGGCCTGGTGATGCTCGCCCGTGAAATCAAGGCCTGCGAGGAGCGGATGGCGGCTCAGGACCTCGAGATTCTTCCCCTCGAAGCCGCCCGCCAAGAGGTGCTCCGTTCCCTGGAGGAAGCCGGCCTGGAGATCGAGCGCGAGACGGCCCTCCGGATCGAAGACGAGCGGCGGATCGCCGAGATCGACAAAGAGCTCGGGTTCAGCCGCGCCGAAAAGGACAAGATCGAAACCGCCCTCGATGTTCTCGACCGGGAGCTCGAAGTCCAGCTTCGCGATAAGGGCGAGTTCAGCCGCCGCCGCGAAGGGCTGGGACTCCGGGTCCGCGAAGCCGAATCCGTCGAGAAAGAAGTCAAAGACCGTCTCGAGTCCGCCGAACGGGACTTGGCCGGGCTCATGGAGGCGGTCAGCCGGAAATGGCAGGAATACACCGAGCTCAAGGCGGGCCGGGACCTTCTCGAGGAGAGAATCGCCAACGCCCGCCAGCAAGCCCGGAGTCTCGTCCAGCGGCGCGAGGCGGCCCTGGCCAAAGTCCGCGCCCTCGAGGCTGAGATCCGGAACTGCGACGAGGAGGAGGCCCGCCTCCGCTCCCGCATCGACGAGATGGCGCGCCGGATCAAGGCCATCGAGGACGAGCGCGGCCTCAAGGAGGAGGAGCTCGGGAGCGACGAGGCCCGGCTCCGCGAGATCCGGACCGAGATCGAGGATAAGGAGCGCCGGATCGCCAAGGCCCGGGAGGACCTGGAGATCCTCAAGGAGGAACGGGTCCGTTGGGAGGTCGGCAAGGCCGAGACCGAGCGCGACCGCATCAACATCGAGGAAAGCTGCTGGCAGGAGCTCAAGAAGACGCTGATGGAGATCAAGCTCGAGCCCCCGTCCGAGGACCTTTCCGACCAGGAGGTCGAGAGCCGCCTCGAGGAGGCCCGCGAGGACCTCCAGCGATTCAAGGCCGTCAATCTGATGGCCGAAGAGGAGTATCAGGCCCAGAAGGAGCGCTTCGAGTTCCTGACCCGGCAGCGAAACGACCTCCGCCAATCCATCGACACGACCCAGGAAGCCATCCGGAAGATCGACGAGGAGAGCCGTTCCCAGTTCGTCAAGGCCCTCGAGGCCGTCAACAAGAATTTCCAGGACATCTTCGCCATTCTGTTCAATGGGGGGACGGCCGAGGTCAAGCTGACCGAGCCCGAAACGCCCCTCGAGAGCGGCGTCGACATCGTCGCCCAGCCGCCGGGCAAGAAGGTCCAGAACCTGGCCCTGCTCTCGGGCGGCGAGAAGACGCTGACCAGCCTTGCCTTCCTGTTCGCCCTGTTCCGCTACAAGCCGACCCCCTTCTGCATCCTGGACGAGGTCGACGCGGCCCTCGACGAGGCCAACCTGGTCCGCTTCATGGAGCTGATGAAGACGATAAAGAAGGAGACCCAGTTCATCATCGTCACCCACAACTTCAAGACGATGGAGGTCGCCGACTTCATCTACGGGACGACCATGGCCGAGCCCAACATCACGAGCATCTATTCGGTCAAGCTCGACAAAAAAGAGGGCGTTCCCGGCGTCCCGCCCGGACAGGACGCGACGTGAAAGTCCAGCTGTTCGTCCCTCCCGGCGGCTACTTCGCCGAACGCTGGTCCCGGGGCTCGAGCATGCCCCCGCTCGGAATCCTCTCTATCGCCGCGGTCCTCGAGAAGGAGGGCGTCGAGGTCGAAATCGTCCCGGCTGATGTCCTCGGCCTGACCCGGCGCGCGATCGCGCAGGCCATCCGCCGCTTCGAGCCCGATATCGTCGGCGTGACCTCGACAACCGAGAACCGCTTCCAGAGCTTCGACCTCATTCGCCTGGCCAAGAAGACCCGGCCCAAGGCCCTGACCGTCCTGGGCGGCCCCCACGCCTCGATGGCCGCCGAGGACAGCCTCGCCCACATCCCGGAGCTGGACCTCGTCGTCCGGGGCGAGGGCGAGCTGACCATGATCGAACTCTGCCGGGCCCTGGATGGGAACTGGGACCCGGCCCGGGCCGCCGCCGTCCCCGGCTGCGTCCTGCGCCTCGACGGCCGGATCGTCGCGGCTCCGCCCCGCGCCCCGATCCAAGACCTCGACACCCTCCCCTTCCCGGCCTTCCACCTCGTACCCTTCGAGAAATACAATTTCGTTATCGACGTCCCGGGACGGGGGCCGCTCCCGGCCGTCAACATCATGACCAGCCGCGGCTGCCCGTTCGCCTGCAACTTCTGCGCGACGCCCGTCAACTGGGGGCGCCGCGTCCGGATGCGTTCGCCCGAGAACGTCGTCGCCGAGATCGAGGACCTCGTCCGCCGCTACGGGGCCAAGGTCGTCTTCTTCTACGACGACACCTTCAACGCCGATCCCAAGCGGGTCGGGCGGATCTGCGACCTCCTTCTGGAGCGCAAGCTCGATGTCTTATGGCGCTGCGAGGCGCGGCTCGACCTCATCGACAAGCCCCTGCTGGCCAAGATGAAACAAGCCGGGCTGTTCCATATATCGTGCGGGCTCGAGGCGGGTTCGGAGCGGGTCCGGAATCAAGTTGTCGGGAAAAAGATCGACATCGCCGACTTCCACAACCTCGTCCGCTGGTGCGAGGAGCTGGGGATCATCCCCAACGCCTTCTTCATCTTCAGCCACCCGACCGAGACCTGGGACGAGGCCAGGGAGACGATCCGGATCGTCGAGGAATACAAAGACCGGGTCGAGGCGACCGTGGCCATCCTCCACGTCTATCCCGGAACGCCCCTGGAACGGACCGCCAAGGACCTGGGCGTCCTGCCGCGGGACTTCAGCTGGGCCAAACGCCACGACCGGCGCATCGTCACCCTGCTCGCGGCCCAGGGCGACGTCCCGTTGTTCATGGATAAGCTGTCCTGGGCCCAGGTCAGCGAGCTCCTCTTCCGCTGGTCCCTGGGCGGAGGCCGGATTTCGATCGCCCGCAAGATCCCGCGCATCCTCAAGAACATCCGGTCCTTCGGGGACATCAAGCGCTATACGATCATGGCCTGGGTTTTCCTGCGCCTCCGCTTGGGGCGCCGCAAGAACCGCAAGACATGACAACGGGGATCGTAAGGGACGCCCGCTACCTCGACCATAAGACCGGCGATTTCCACGTCGAGTGTCCGATGCGGCTCGAGGTCATTTACGGAATGCTCGACGAGGAGCCCGGCGCCTGGACCGAAATCCCGGCACGGCCGGCCAGCGATGAGGAAATCGGCCGGATCCACACGGCGCGGCACATCCAACGCATCAAGGACACTGAGGGAAAAGAGCTGGTCGCGCTGGACGCGGATACGGCGACCTCGCCCGGCTCGGCTCGGGCGGCCTTCCTGGCCGCGGGCGGATTCATCGAAGCCGTGGGGGCCGTCATGCGGGGGGACGTCGATAACGCGTTCGCGCTGGTCCGCCCGCCCGGACATCATGCCGAGGCGGATAAGGCCATGGGTTTCTGCCTATTCAACAACGCGGCGATCGGCGCCTGCTCGCTGATTGAGGATCACGACTTGAAACGAATCCTTATCGTGGATTGGGACCTCCACCACGGGAACGGAACCCAGAACTCGTTCTACTCGACAGATAAAGTCCTCTACTTCTCGACCCATCAATTCCCACTCTATCCAGGGAGCGGCCATTGGCGCGAGATCGGCCAAGGGCCGGGCGAAGGATATACGCTCAACGTCCCGCTCTGGGCAGGCAAGGGCGACGCGGACTACCTCCATGTTTCCCGGACCATCCTCAAGCCGGCCGCGTTGGCCTACAAGCCCGAATTCGTGATCGTCTCGGCCGGGTTCGACATCTACGGCGGGGATCCCCTGGGCGGGATGGAGGTCACGGCGGAAGGATTCGGCGCGTTGGCGGCCGAGCTGATGGACATCGCCCTGGAATGCTGCGGTGGACGGCTGGCCCTGGTCCTCGAGGGCGGCTACAACGGGAAAGGGCTGAGGGAAGGCGTGAGGGCCATCCTCAACCAGCTCAGCGGGCATGCGCCCCGGCCCCAAATCGCGGCCGATCCTTCGCCCGGGCTCCTGTCCGAGCTCGAGCCGATGAGAAAGCTCTTCCTCTCCTTCTGGCCGGTTTTGTAGCCATTCCCTCATGGCCATTCTACGGGCGGCGGAAGGAGAGCGACGATGAGATTCGCCGGAAGAGTCTTCAAATGCGGATCTCATTGGGCGGTTGAAGTCCCCATCCTCGATGTCGTGACTCAGGGACGGTCGAGGCGGGACGCCCCTGAAATGATCGCCGATGCCATCGAGTCCCTCGTCCGCCGGGATGGATTTGTGATCAAGGTCTTCCCCGGCGCCGGTTAGGAATTCGAAATCGGAGCCACGGACGAGGCGGCGTTAACCGCGCTTCTTCTCCGCCGAGCCAGGGCTCGATCCGGTTTGAGCCTGGCCGAAGTCGCCGCCCGCCTCGGAGCGAAATCCATCAACGGCTATGCCCGTTATGAGCAGGGCCGCTCTATTCCCAGCGTCCGGAAATTATCGCAGCTCTATGCGGCGGTGGGGCGGACGGGGGATTTCGTCCTCATCGAAAGCCGTTCCTGATTCCCGGAGGATCGCCCGGCGAGAATGCGGCCGACCCATTCGGGCTTGATAAGCCAGAGGTCTACCGGTCTTACTGCTTGACCAGTTCGACCCGGCGGTTCTTGGCCCGGCCCTCCTCGCTGTCGTTGGACGAAACGGGCGCAAACTGGCCACATCCGTAGGCTCTCAAGCGGTCAGGAGCGATGCCGTGGTCTCGGACAAGCGCCTGGAGGACGGCCTCGGCCCGGTCC
>JALHUR010000373.1 GCA_022867325.1 Candidatus Aminicenantota bacterium
ACGGAATCCTCGAGGCCGGGGGAGTTCAGGCCCGGCTGAAGTGGCCCAACGACCTCGTCTGGAACAAACGAAAGCTCGGCGGAATCCTCTGCGAAGCCCGCGGCGGCGACGGCCCGGACCGGTTCGCCGTCCTCGGCATCGGCCTCAACCTGACTCAGGACGAACGGGATTTCCCCGAGGATATTCGCGCCGCGGCCGCCTCCCTTCGGATGGCGGGCGGCTGGGATGAAGACGAGCAACGGCTTTTCTCCGGGCTGTGCGCCGGGCTCGAACGCTGGTACGGCGTTTTTCGGGACGGCCGGGCCCGCGACATCCTCGACGCCTACCGGGACGCCGCGTCCTTCGCGCCGGGGGACGTCATAACCCTGCGCCGCGATGACGGCGCATCGCTTCAAGGACGCTGGGCCGGCTTCGACGATCGGGGCGGTCTCGTCCTCGACCTCCCGGAGGGCCGGGCCGTGTTCTTCTCGGCGGACGCCGTATCGCTGGAGGACGCCGGCTGAGGCCGGGACGGAGGAGCCCATGCTGCTGGCCATCGACATCGGCAACACGACCGTGGCCGTCGGATTGTTCGACGGGAAAACGTTGCGCCGGACCTGGAGGTTCCGGACCGAGCGCGAGAAGACCTGCGACGAATACAGCCTCGACATCCAGAACGCGCTCCGCTTCGCCGGGTTCGAAACGACGGCCGTGGCGGCCGTCATCTTCTCCTCGGTCGTTCCGCCCTTGACGCCGGTTTTTCTGTCCCTGAGCCAGGATTTATTCCGATCCCGAGCCCTTGTCGTCGGGCCCGGGCTCAAGACGGGCATGTCCATTCTCTACGAGAACCCCCTCGAAGTGGGGGCCGACCGGATCGTCGCCTCGGTGGCGGCCTTCGAGAGGCACGGCGGGCCGTGCATCGTGGTCGATTTCGGGACGGCCACGACCTTCGACGCCATCTCGGCCCGGGGGGAATACTTGGGAGGGGCGATCGCGCCCGGAATCCAGATCTCGGCCGAGGCCCTTTACCTGAAGACGGCCAAGCTTCCGCGGATCGAGATCCGCAAGCCGGCCCGCGCGGTCGGAAAGACGACCGTCGCCAGCATGCAATCCGGCCTCTATTTCGGCTATGTCGGCCTCGTCGATAATATCATTTCCGAAATCAAGCGGGAGCTCGGCGACGAACTCAAAATCAGGGTCGTCGCGACCGGCGGCTTCGCGACCCAGATCGCGCCCGAGCTCCCGGCGATCGACGTCCTGGAGCCGGACCTCGTCCTGGAGGGGCTCCGGATAATCTATGAAAGGAACAGGTCCTAAAGGGGGAGCGATGGACGGCGAACAGAGCGGGCGGAGCGGATATTACAGGGCCATTGCGCGGGCGTTTCTGGCCAGGCGGGGCGCCCCGTTCTTTTTGTCGCCCCAGGATCTCGCCCTAGTCGCCGATTGGGAGCGGCTGCGGATGCCCCTCCCGGTCGTCCTGGAGGGAATCGAGAAGACCTTCGAGCCGGGACGGGGCCAAGTCCGCAAAAAGATCCTGACCTTGAACGCCTGCAACTCCCAGGTTAAGAAGAGCTTCGAACTCTACCGTGAGCGCCGCGTCGGGAAAAGCCGGAGTAGGAAGACCGGGCTTCGCGAGGATCCCAGGAATCGGGTCCATGCCGATGTCTCGCGTTTCCTGGACGCCCTTCCGCCCGCCCTCCCCTACTTGGAAGGGATTTATCGCCGCGCCCAGGAGCTGCTCGCCAACCGGGAAACCGGGGACGCCCTGTTCGAAGAGCTCGACGAACGGGTGGACGATCTTCTCCTCCGCTACTGCAGCCAGGACGACAAAATCTCCCTGCGCGAGGCGGCGGCCAAGGACTATCCGGGCCGGGGTCCGTAGGAGATCCTCCGGATCTTTCACATCAAGCTCATCAAGTATCTCCGGGAGAAGTATAAGATTCCCTATTTCTCCTTCTATTATTATTGACGAGTGCCCTTCTCCATGAAAGACCGGATCCTGAAGCTCCTGGCCGATAAAAAGGCGCGGATGAGCCTGCCCAAGCTCGCCCGCGAGCTCGGCCTCCGGGCGGCGGACAGGACGCGGCTGGCCAAGGCGCTCAAGGACCTCGAGGCCAAAGGCCTCGTCCACCGCGTCCGGGACAACTACGCGGCGCCGCCCCGCTCCCAGGTTGAAGCCGGCGTTTTCGTCCCCGCCGCCGGCGGCTACGGCTTCGTCATCAAGGACACCGATGCCGCCGGCGTCCTTGATGACGTCAGTGGTCGGGATGAATGCGTCATCCCTGCTACTGACGTCGAGGGCGGCGGGCGCGAGGATATCTTCATCCCGGCCCGTTTCCGGGCCGGAGCCCTGCGCGGGGATACAGTCGAAGTCCTTTCGACCGACAAAGGGCGTAAGGGCAAGCCCGAGGGACGGATTGTCCGGGTTCTCCGCAAGGCCGCGACGCGGCGGATCGGCGTTTACAAGGAACGCTCGGGACAGCCCTTCTTCCAGCCCTTCGACGAGCCGTCCCAGGACGACCTGCCCATCGCCTCCCGGGAAGGCTTGGCCCCGGCGCCGGGCATGATCGTGGAGGTCGACCGGAACCGGATGACGCTCGCGAGAGTTCTGGGCGATCCCGAGGCTCCCGGCGTCGATATCGAAACCGTTCTCCGCAAATACGACCTGCCCTCCGAGTTCCCGGCCGACGTCCTCGAGGAGGCCGCCGCCGTCTCCGACGTCCGCGTTCCCGAGGATACGCCGGGACGGGAGGATTTTACGTCCTGGCCGACCGTAACCATCGACGGGGAGACCGCCCAGGATTTCGACGACGCCGTTTCGGCCCGGGACCTCGGAAACGGACGCTGTCTCGTCGGAGTTCACATCGCCGACGTGAGTCACTACGTCCGGCCCGGGACCGCGCTTGATCGGGCCGCGCGCGAGAGGGCCACGAGCGTCTATCTTCCGGGACGGACCCTCCCGATGCTTCCCGAGAGGCTTTCCAACGACATCTGCAGCCTGAGGCCGAACCGGCCGAGGCTCGCCTTCTCGGTTCTTCTCGAACTGGACGGACGGGGGAAGGTCCTCGGCGCCGATTTAAAACCGTCTTTCATCCGGACCGAAGCCCGAATGACCTACACCTCCGTGTCCCGGATCCTCGAAGGCGACGAGGAAGAGCGGCGTCGCCATGCCCCTCTCGTCCCCCACCTCCTCCGTCTCCGGGAGGCCGCGCAGGCCCTGCGGCGGCGGCGCCTCGAGGAGGGCAGCCTGGATTTCGACCTGCTCGAGCCCGAGCTCGTCTACAGGGAAGGGAAGCTCGCCGCCGTCGTTTCCGCGGAGCGTAACGAGGCCCACGAGATCATCGAGGACCTCATGGTCGCCGCCAACGAGGCCGTGGCCGCCTACGTCTCGGCCCATGGCGCTCCGTCGCTCTACCGCGTCCATCCGGCGCCGGCCCGAGCCGACCTCGAGAAACTTCGGGAGATCCTGACGTCCTTCGGGCTGGAGCTTCCCCCGGCGGCCAAGGTCGTGGTCAAGGACATCCAGAAGGTCCTGCGGGCCGCCGAGCGGCGCCCCGAGGCCAAGGTCATCCACTTTCTCATCCTGCGCGCCTTGAGGCTGGCCGTCTACAGCGCCGCGAACTCCGGACACTACGGCCTGGCCAAGACGAACTATACCCATTTCACCTCGCCCATCCGGCGCTACCCGGACCTCGTCGTTCACCGTGTTCTTCGCCGGGTTCTGGCCGGCGAGAAGCGGAAAGCGGCCGACCTCTCCGACCTGGCCGTCCATTGTTCGAACCGGGAGCGGCGGGCCGACGAGGCCGAGAAGGACCTGGTCGAATGGCGCATCTTCCGCTTCCTCAAGGGCAGGCTGGGGGAAGAGACGGAGGGCCTGATCGTCGACATGAACAGGGCCGGGCTCGTCGTGGCCTTGACCGATTATTTCGTGGAAGGGCTGGTGGCCTACCCCGACCTCGACGGGGATTACTACGTTCGCCAGACCGAGACGCGGCTGGTGGGAAAGAGAAAGCGGCGCGTGTTCCGCCTCGGCGACAAAGTCCTGGTCCTGGTCGTCGCGGTCGATCCCGTCCTGAGGAGAATTCAACTCGTGTTAAAGGCCAAGGAGGACAGTCCCCGATGATGTCGAACCGCATCGATGTCGCCCTCGAGTTCGCGGCCGGACTCAAGACGTTTCCCAAAGAGGCCGTCCTCGCCGCCGGCGCGACGAGAGTTCAGGCCAGGCTCGTTTATTATCCCCCGGTCAAGGGGAGCGGAGGCGGGCCCGTCCTGGCCCGGGCCGATCTCTCCGTCCCGGCCGACGTCCGCTGGAACGACGGGTTCGACCTATCCGCCGCGCGCGGCGGGGATGCCCTGGGCCGCGGCCGGGTCCTCCATCCCCAGGCTCCGAAGCTGGGCCAGGTCCGGATGGCGCGCCGAACCGGTCTCCTGGAAAAGCTTCTCGGCGGCGAAGGGGACATGATTCAGGCCTTCGCCCTGGAGAAGGGCGTGCAGGGAATCCGCGAGGACGATTTGGTCGAGTTGGCCTCCCTCAAGCCCGGCCGCTTGGAACGGCTGAGTCCCGAGCTCGAGTCCCAGGGTCAAATCAAGATCCTGTCTTTCTCGCCGCTGGTCCTCGTCGCCCGAGACAGTCTCGATCTTCTCGGCCGGAAAATTCTCGGCGTACTGGCCAAGCATCATGAGAAGCATTCCGACCTCGGCGGGATCGGCGCTTCACTCCTCCGAACCAGGTTCCGAATCCCGGACAAAGTCCTGATGCTGACGCTTAAAGCCTTGCAGAAGTCGGGGGATATCGTCGAGGACCAGGGTCAGTACCGTCTCGCGGCGTTCCTTCCGTCCGTATCCGCCGAAGAGGAAACGATCCTGGCCGAGCTTGAGGCCATGTGCCTCAAAGGCGAGTTTTATTCCGTCTCCCTCGACGAGATCCGGACCCGTTTCCGGCTGACGCCGGCCAAGCTCCAGAAGCTCCTCGACGTCCTGGTCGAGCGGAAGCGCATCGTGCAAGGCCAGGACGGTTTCTACCTTCATTCGCGCTGGCTCGGGGATATCATCGAAAAGCTCAAGCTCTCCAAAAAGAAGGAGCTTTCGGTCGGAGATTTCAAGCGGATGACGGGGCTGACCCGGAAATACGCAATCCCCCTTCTCGAATTGTTGGACGGGATGGGCGTCACGCGGCGGAAAGGGCCCGTCCGCGAAATCCTCTGAGATCCCCGGGCCGGGCCGGAAGGATCGGCTTCACTTCTTGTCGTCCGTCTTGGGCTCGTCTTTTTTCTTTGAAAGGGCCGACTTGAGCTTTTCGGCGAAGAATCCGAAGGCGGGCTTTTCGGCGGGCGCCTCGGCGGCGATCTGGATGTCTTCTTTGTCCTTTTTAGCGGCCGGGGCCGGAGCCGCGACGCCGTCCTCGTCCTCGATCGCTTTCTTGGCCGTCAGGGCTTCCTGGACGGACTCCTCGATCTCGATCCGCTCCTCGATGACCTTCCGCTCGCTCTTGCGGAGGCGCGGGGCTTTCTCGCCATCGGACTTGGCCTTCTTCTTCTTGATGGCTTTTTCTTTTTTGGGCTCGGGCCGGGATTCGGACTTGAGCTTTTCCGGGAGAGGAGCGGCGATCGGGACCGGAGGGGGCGCCAGGGGGATGATCTCCTCTTCATCCTCCCCGCCGGTGACGCCGATCTCGAGTCCGGCGGCCTCTTCGTCGGGGAACGCTTCGGGGCCGAGCCCGATCTCGAGCGCTTCGGAGGGATATTCGGACAGCGTTTCCGGGGCCGTCTCGACGGCAACCTCCTCGGGGGCCGGCCGGGTCTCGTAGTAGAAGAAGATCCCCTTCTTCTTGTCCGACATGGCGAATTCGGGGGAAGCGGCCAGGACCCGCTCGACGTCTTCCTGGGTCGTGGGCTTGAGGACATCGACGAGATGGTAGGCCCGCAGGTAATGAAGGGAGTAGGTCCCGCCCTCCTGGCCGAGCGTTTTAAAGACGAGGACAAGCATGGCCTTGAGGTCGAGATCCTCACGCTGGGGATAGAGGGCGAGAAGCTTGGTCAACGTCTCCCGGTTCAGATAGATGCTCTTGTTGGGTAGAAAATAGGAAAAGACGGCCTCGCCCTCGTCCTTGAACTGATCGTGATCGGGGTCGTAATTGAGCCGGACGACCTCGAGTTTCTTCTTCTCCTTCTTGAGCCAGAAGTGGAAGAGGGTCGGGCTCTTCCGCTCCAGGGTCAGGCAGGTCCCCTGGGGGACGTTGTTCTCCAGGAAGTAATCCTTGAGCCCCAGGAAGTATCCCTCCCCGGGATAATAATAGACGATGAAGCTCTTGTTCTCGTCGGCGACGGTGAAGAGGTATTCCTGAGCGTGGGACAGATCCTTGTTGAGACTCCGGGGAATCTTGATGCCCCCCGAAAGAATCTCCCGCCATCCCAGATAGACCTTGAGAGGGAAAACGGCCGGCGGCGCCGCGGAGAGCGCCGTTTCGTCGAGCTCGGGGAGGGGCGCCAGGGGGGCCGCCAAGGGCAGGCCTTTGGGCAGGGAGGCGATGACGCTTTTGATGAGCCACTTGCCCCAGCCGGCCGGGGAGACAAACAGAAATTCCTTTTTGTGCTTCTTGCCCAGGATGTGATTGAGGCTCAGGCAGTGGAGGTCGAACAGGTCGTTCGAGGTTTCGATGCCGAAGACCTCGCGAACGAGCTCCTCGGTGGCCGCCGACGTCCGCCGCTCGCGAAGAACGGTTTCCATGGCCTTGATCTTGTCCTCGGGGATATCGACCTTTTTTTCGGCCAGCTGCCAGGTGTCGTTCCAGCTGAAGAACCTGGAGGATTTAGCCAGCGCGTTCCTGAGGCTTTTTTCCAGGGTTTTGAGGTCCCGGTCCGTCATCGGGAGCTCGGTCAGCCGGGGATCGTTGTCCTTGGCCATGAACGGAGCGGGTTGGTTGCCGGTGTTGCTGGGGAGCAGGACCTGGGTCTTGGTCTTCTTCATGTAGTCGATGTACTTCCTGAAAACGCCGCCCCCGAGGTAATCGACCTAGATCATCTCGCAGTTGTAGGCCTTGAAGAAGGTTTTGCCGATGACGCGGAGAACGACGGCGCCCTTGAAATGCTCGACGACCTTGCTCGAGACCATCAGGGACTCGTCGTATTCCTTGTAGACCTGGTCGCCGACCTCATAGATATAGGCCGGATCATAGACCTTGACGTCCTGGGTCCGCTGGCTGGCCGTTTTTTCGAAGGCGAGCTTCTCGGCCAGCTCGCGAGCCGTGAGCGGGCGGGGTGTCCGGACGAACAGATCCTCGACGAAGGCGAGGTCCTGCTCGTTGACGGCCGTCGTCCTGTCTTCGCTATTCATTGTGGTTCTTGGCTTCTCCCATCAATGATAACATGATCGCCTTTTGGGCATGAAGGCGGTTCTCGGCCTGGTCGTAGACGATCGAATTGCGGGAATCGAGCACTTCGCTGCTGACCTCCTCCCCGCGGTGGGCGGGCAGGCAGTGCATGAAGAAGGCCTCGGGCTTGGCCTTGGCCATGAGGCCGGCGTTGACCTGGAAGGGCGCGAACAGCTTGGCCCGTTTCTCCTTCTCGGCCTCCTGCCCCATCGAAGCCCAGACGTCCGTGTAGACGGCGTCGGCGCCGGACACGGCCTCGACCGGGTCGTTGGTCAGGGTCAGGGCGTAGCCCGTTTCGCGGCCGTCCTCGGCGGCCAACTTGACGATCTCCGGGTTGGGCCCGTAGCCGGGGGGCGTCCCGACCGCCATCTTGGCTCCGGCCTTGGCCGCCGCGAACATCAGGCTGTGGCAGACGTTGTTGCCGTCCCCGACGTAGGCCAGCTTGAAGGATTTCAGATTCTTGTTCTTTTCATAGAGCGTCTGGAAATCGGCCATGGCCTGGCAGGGATGGAGGAGGTCGGTCAGGCCGTTGATGACCGGGATCCGGCAGCTCGCGCCCAGGTCGATGACGTTCTGGTGGGCGAAGGTCCGGATCATGATCCCGTCGACCCAGCGCTCGAGGTTCTTGCCGACGTCGGTGACGCCCTCGCGGCTTCCGATCTGGATGTCCGAGGGGGCCAGGTAGACGGCCTCGCCGCCCAGCTGAAGCATGCCGACCTCGAAGGTCATCCGCGTCCGCAACGAAGGCTTCTGGAAAATCATGGTCAGGATCTTGCCCTTGAGCTTCTTGTGGAAACGGTCGGGCTTGGATTTGACTTCCTTGGCCAGGTCCATAAGCTTGGTGAACTCGTAGAGGCTCAGGTCGTGGATCGAAATGAAGTCTTTGCGCATAATCCTTTCCTCTGGTCTCAGGTCGATGCGACGATTTTTGTTCCAGATCGGTTGAGAAGGGCCGCTTTGAGGTGGGCGGCGCTCGTGATCAAAACCTCCCGGCCGCCGTTCCGGATGTATTCGATGGCCGCCCGGATTTTGGGCCCCATCGAGCCGGCCGGGAACTGGCCCTGCTTGAGATGCTGCTCGGCCTCGTCGACGGTCAACACGGGGCACTCCTTCTGGTCGGGCTTGCCGAAGTTGAGGTAAACCCGGTCGGTCCCGGTCAGGATGATGAAAAGGTCAACCCCGACCTCGCGGGCCAGCAGGCTGGCCGCGTAGTCCTTGTCGATCACGGCCTCGACGCCCTCGAAGAGGCCGTTGGCGTTGATGATGACCGGGATGCCCCCGCCGCCCGCGGCGATGACGA
>JALHUR010000374.1 GCA_022867325.1 Candidatus Aminicenantota bacterium
GAGCGTCCCCGATCGCCGAGCCCTACCCCTATGTCGCCGCCGGAGGGCTCCGCGGAGTGCCCGTCCCGGAATCCCCCGATCCCCTCGTGGCCTACCGCTGGCCGGCCCCGCGGGCTTCCGACGGATTGGAGATCTACCTGCTCAGGCCGAACGCGGTCTCGGCCACGCCGGCGGATTCGTTCGCGGGCCTCGGGTCCCTGACCGGCGCCGATCCCGGGGTTACCGTGACGGGCCCGGGTGACATCCGGCTGGATTTCGGGGTCGAAGCGGCGGCCTGGCTGGAGTTCGACAGCCCCGACTGCCCCGGCGGGGTCGAGATGAGCCTCAGCGAATACGACGAACCGGGGTTCGAGAAGACCCGCGCTCCGGTCCGCCAGGGCACTACGTTCCGGCTCGAGCTCAATCCCGAGCTCTACGAGGGCGTGCGGTTCGGATGGATCCATGTGCGGTCCTGCCCGCGCCCGTGGCGCATCACGGGGATCCGGGCCGTGTGCCAGGTCAAGCCGGCCAACTACAACGGCGCGTTCTCGTGCGACGATCCGCTCCTGACCAAGGTCTGGTACATGGCGGCCTACAGCGTGAGGGTCGCCCTGTGCCGGGATTATTTCGGGGCCATCCTCATGGACCGCGGCGACCGCATGTCCTGGACCGGCGACGCCCACCCGGCCCAGGCCGCCGCCCTGGTGGCTTTCGCCAACGCGGATTTCGTCAGGAAGAACATCGAGGCCACGTCCACGCAGGACAACGGCATCCGGAGCTATGCCCTGTACTGGGTCCTGAGCCTGATCGACTACTACATGTACACGGGGGACGGCGCGACGTTCGGCCGCTATGTTCCCAACGCCTGCGCCAAGCTTGACGCGGCTTACGCGGCCTTCGGCCGCGATCCGAAGCTCCGCTTTTACGGCTGGGACGAACGGCTCTGCGCGGGCTTCGAACTGTGGTTCAAGCCCTGCCCGGAGGCGCAGAGGGCCTACGAGTTCCTGTCCATCAGGGCCTGGCGGGACTTCGCCCGGGCGGCGGGACGATACGGCCGGAGCGACCTCCAGGCCAAGTACGAGGGGTTCGCCCTCGAGACGATGGCCGGCCTGCGAGGAGGCCGTTCCCGGCTGGCCGAATTGGGGCTCCACGCCGCGGCCGACGCCGTGACGACCGGACTCTTGACCGCGGCTGAGGTCGAGGCCCTCTTCGACAGGGAATTCCGGGACCGGGTCAACCGCGTTTCCCTGTCGCCCTTCAACCAGTATTTCATCCTGCAGGCCCTGGCCCGGATGGACCGGCGCGACGACGCCCTGAGCACCATCCGCGACCTGTGGGGCGGCATGCTAAGATATGGAGGCACGACGACCTCAGAGGTCTTCCGGCCCTCCTGGAACGATGTGATCGGCCCGAACGCCGCCGTCCCCAACACGCAGTGCGGCCTCACGAGCCTCTGCCACCCCTGGGGCGCGGGACCGGTCAAGTGGCTCAACGAGGAGGTGCTGGGCATCGTGCCGACGTCGCCCGGCTTCAAGACCTTCGACTTCCTGCCCCGGCCGGGACGAACGCTCTCCCGCGTCTCGGGGGCGACGCCTACGCCGTTCGGACCGATCCAGGCGAGTTTTGATGTCTCTTCGGGACGCTGCTCCCTCCGGACCCCGCCCGGCACCATAGGCCGGGTCGGCATTCCCAAGGCGGAAAAGGCCGTCACCCGCGTTCTGGTCAACGGCCGCCTGGCCTGGGACGGCCGTTCCCACGCCGTTTCCGGGATCGGGGGCGCGGACGAGGACCGCGAATTCATCCTTCTCGCGCCCGTCGAAGCGGGGACTTACGAGATCGAGGTCTCGTACCGCGGGACGACCCCCGCCTACCTCGAACCACCGGTCGAGTACGCCGGCCGGTTCCTGGGGTCCGACGCCTCCACCGGCGGGGACTGGGGCGGAGCGTACGGGAAGGACGGGTATGCGCTCTGCAACTACATGGGCCGCGGCGTCGACAGGCGCTCGTTGCCGCCCTTCGTAACCTCCCTGGAATATTTTCGGGCTTTTCCAAAGAGCGGCGTGCCCGACCCGACCATGTGGGCCCCGCGGACATCCGACCGCCGGGCCCTGTCACCCGGCCCGTCGAACCCTCCTCGGCGGACCGCGGCCTGCGTCTCCAACACGGACCAGACCATGACCCTCACGATCGGCGTCGCCGGGCCGCGGCCCTATCAGGTCGCGCTCTACTTCGTCGATTGGCCGGGCCGGGGCGCCCGGCAGGCCGTCGAGATGTTCGACGCCGAGACCCTCAAACTGGTTGCCCCGGTCAAGACCGTCGAGGACTTTTCCGGGGGCCGTTATCTCGTTTATGCTTATGACCGTTCGGCGAAGTTCCGGATCGAGCGGATCCGGGGAGATCGGATCACCCTGAGCGGCGTCTTCTTCGATCCGGCCGCGCCGGAGGAACGGAATGCGGCCCCGAACGGCGAACGACGCTCGCGGCCGGACATGCCGGCTTCGGAAAGGAGACCCAGATGAGGACCTTTGGCCAAATAACGTCCTTGGGACCCGCCTTCGTAGCGGCCCTGCTTCTCTTCGGAACGTGGGCCGCGCCCGGCGGGTGCGCCGAGCGCGCTCCCGCTGATCCCTCGACGATCCTCTGGTACGCCCACCCGGCCGATAAATGGGAGAACGCCTTTCCTGTCGGCAACGGCCGGCTCGGGGCCATGGTCTTCGGCAAGACCGACGACGAGGAGATCCAGCTCAACGAGGAGACCTACTGGTCCGGCGGGCCGTATTCGACGGTCGTCAAGGGCGGATACCGGGCCCTGCCCGATATCCGAAAGCTCGTTTTCGAGGGCAACTACAAGCTCGCCCATATCCTCTTCGGCCGGAACCTGATGGGTTCTCCGATCGAGCAGATGAAATACCAATCCCTCGGCCGGCTGGTCCTCCGGTTCCCGTCGAAGGAGCCGGTGACGGACTACCGGCACGAGCTCGACCTGGACGCCGCCGTCGTCCGGACGGAATACTCCCAAGGGGGCGTCCGCTTCGCGCGCGAGGTCTTCGCGAGCCCCGTGGACCAAGTCATCGTCGTCCGGCTCACGGCCGACCGGCCTGGCCGGATCGCGTTCAAGGCTCAACTCCAGGGCTAGCTGAACGAGGCCCACTCCA
>JALHUR010000375.1 GCA_022867325.1 Candidatus Aminicenantota bacterium
ACTTTGACGATATCCGCGCCGGCCGACCTGGCCCGAACGATCTCGGTCGGAGAGAAGGCGCCCGGAACGACGAATATGTCCTTGCTCCTGCAGACCCGGATGACATCCTCGTCCAGGACGGGGGAAACGACGAACCGGGCTCCGGCTTCAATGACGGCCTCGGCGGCCGCGGCCCCGAGGACCGTTCCCGCCCCGACGACAATATCAAGGGAACCGTCCGCGCCGAGCGTCCTGATGACATCCAGCGCGCCGGGGACCGTCATCGTAATCTCGATGCAGCGGACGCCTCCCTCCCGGACGGCCTCCACGGCGCGGCGGAGCAGGCCGGCATCTTTCAGGCGGACTACGGCGACCACTTTGTCTTCCAACATGATTTTCCCGACTTCGGCTTTCGTCATGCCGGATCCTTCCCCCCACTCATCGCCGGATGCGTCCCGATCGGTCTCCGCTGAGGAGATCCTTGACTTCCTGCTCCGAGACCCGGTTGAAATCGCCGGGGATGGTGTGCTTCAAGGCCGAAGCGCCGACCGCGAAGTCGAGAGCTTCCTGGTCGACGGCCTGCGCCGAAAGCCCATGAATCAATCCGGCCGCGAATGCGTCCCCGGCGCCGATCCGGTCCACGATCGGACTGAGAACGTATTTCGGACCCGTCAGGAAACCGGTCCGCGTGCGCATTACGGCCGACCAGACGTTCTCATCGGCCCCCCGGTTTTCCCTCAACGTAACGGCGACGCGGGACAGGCCCGGGAACATCGCCGCCACGCGCAGGGTCAAGTCCTCATAGAGTGCCGGATCCAGGGGGCCCGCCTTGGCCTCGATCCGGACGGAAATACCCAGCGCCTTTTGGCAGTCCTCCTCGTTGGCGCAGAGGAGATCGGCCCGGCTCACGATCTCTTTCATGACATCGGGAGCGCTTTGTCCGTATCGCCACAGCTTGGACCGGTAGTTGAGGTCAACGGAGACGGCCAGGCCTTGTGAGCGAGCCGCGCCGACGGCCTCCCTGGTCAGGTCCGCGGCGTGAGCGCTCAAGCCGGGCGTGATTCCGGAAACATGAAACCAGTCGCGTCCGGCCAGGGCCTTGTCCCAATCGAAATCGCCCGGCTTGGCTTCGGACAAGCCGGATCCGTCGCGGTCGTAGGTGACCCGGGAAGGCCTCGGCCCCGACCCGGTCTCGGCATAATAGAGCCCAAGGCGGTTGCCCGCCCGGCGCACAAAAGCCGTGTCGAGTTCCCAACGAGCGAGCTCGCCGAGCGCCGACTCGCCGATCGCGTTGAGAGGAAGAACCGTGATCATGCGGACGTTGTGCCCCCAGGTCGACAACGAGACTCCGACATTCGCCTCCGAACCGCCGAAGGTCGCCTGGAGGATGGGGCTCTGGAAGAGTCTTTCCTTGCCGGGCGGAGAGAGACGGAGCAGGATTTCCCCGAAGACGGCGACTTTCATGGATGGTCTCCTTTCCCTCCAGCCGGATATATGCCACAGTTTAGATGCCGAACGCAATATCAATCATTGTACCCTTACTTAAAAAAGATATAATGACTGCGATAAAGGTTTTTCTGAATCGGAAGGGAGGGATTTGTTAAAATGAAACGGAAAGGCGATATTATGACCCGTTCGCAGACGCTACCCCGCCCAAAAGGCGGGGCTTTGAATCGGAGCCCCGCCTTTCAAGGCGGGGACGAGAAGCGAGGCTCAGGGTTAACCCCGAACAAGCCCCGGAATTCATGCCGGGGAGTCGAGGGGTTGACTGACGCAAGGGAAATCTGGAAAGACGTCGAAGCGATTCGGGCTCGCTCTCCCCTTGTCCATAACATCACAAATTACGTCGTCATGAATCTCACGGCCAACGCCCTTCTGGCCTTGGGCGCATCCCCCATCATGGCCCATGCCATAGACGAGGTCGAAGACATGGCCGGTATCGCCGACGCCCTGGTTCTCAACATCGGCACCTTGAGCCGCCCCTGGGTCGAAGCCATGGAGAAAGCCGCGGCCGCGGCCGCCCGGAAAGGCATCCCAATCGTTCTCGACCCCGTCGGCGCCGGCGCCACCGGATTTCGCACCGAGACCGCTCTCCGCCTCATCGCCCAATCTCCCCCATCCATCGTCCGCGGCAACGCCTCGGAGATCCGGGCCCTGGCCCTCTCCGAAAAGGAGACTAAAGGGGTTGACAGCCGCCATGCCGCCGATGACGCGCTCGACGCGGCCCTGGCGCTGGCGGGGCGGACGGGCGGCGCCGTCTCCGTCAGCGGTCCGGTCGATATCATCCTTGACGGTCAAAAACTCATTAGAGTCTCCAACGGCCATCCGTTGATGCCCCGCGTCACGGGTCTCGGCTGCGTCGCCTCGGCTTTGACCGGCGCCTTTGCCGCCGTCAATCGCTCTCCCCTCGAGGCCGCCGCCCATGCCATGGCCGTCATGGGAATCGCCGGAGAGATGGCCGGCGCCGAGGCCCGGGGGCCGGCAAGTTTCGAGACCCTCTTCCTCGACGCCCTCTACAACCTCGACGACAAGGATATCGGGAGACTCCTGAAACTGGAACGGGCATGAGGCGACGCCCCGACCTGAGCCTGGTCCTGGTGACCGACCGGACGCTCGCGGCCGGCCGCTCCCTCGAAGATGTGGTGCGGGCCGCGGTGCGGGGCGGAGTCACGGCCGTCCAGCTCCGCGAGAAGGATTGCTCGACCCGCCAATTCCTCGAAATCGGGCGGAGCGTCCAAGAAGCTTGCCGGTCCCTGGGCGTCCCTTTCATCGTCAATGACCGCGCGGACCTGGCTCTTGTTCTGAAGGCGGACGGGATCCACATCGGTCAGGATGATCTCCCCCCCCGGGACGCCAGACGTCTATTGGGTCCCGACGCCGTCATCGGTCTTTCGGTCGAAACCCTTGAACAAGCGCTCGCGGCCGAGGCCGAGGACGTCGACTATTTAGGCATCAGCCCCATCTTCGCGACGCCCACCAAGCCCGATACGCGCGGCGAATGGGATCTGGCCGGGCTGAGCAAGCTTCGCCGCCTGACCCGCCGCGATCTGGTCGCCATCGGCGGGATCAACCCGGAAAACGCCGGCGCCGTTATCGAAGCCGGAGCGGACGGTATCGCCGTCGTCTCGGCCATCTGCGCCGCGGCGGATCCCGAGCGGGCCGCCCGGGACCTGCGCAAGGCGGTGGACGGCGCCCGGACAAGAGGGAGTCGTTGAAATGAAAATTTCGGCCCTGGGTGAATTCGGACTCATCAGCCGCTTCTCTCCTCCCTTCCTCAAGGGGCTGGGACGCGGCACGATCGGGATCGGAGACGACTGCGCCGTCATTCCCTGGAAGAAAGACGCCTCCCTTCTCGTGACGACGGATTTGCTCCTCGAGGGCGTCCATTTCCTCCGCTCCAAGATCTCGCCGGCCGACCTCGGCGCCAAATCGCTGGCCGTGAACCTGAGCGACGTCGCGGCCATGGCCGGCACGCCCCGGAGCGCCTTTCTCTCGCTGGGACTCCCCTCCGATATCGGCGTGGATTGGGTGGACGGATTCTTTCGAGGGCTTCGGGGGCTCGCCCGGGACCACAAGGTCGCGCTTCTGGGCGGAGACACGACGCGCTCCGAAGGGCCGATCGTTGTCAATATCGCGGTCCTGGGGCTCGGCCGGCCCGGCCGGATCAAACTCCGCTCGGACGCCCGCGAATCGGATATCATCGCGCTGACCGGGACGCTGGGCGATTCGGCCGCCGGGCTGCGCATCCTCCTCGACGAAATAACGATCGGCCGTGACGAAAAAAAGCTCGTGGCCGCCCATGTCCGTCCCCGCGCCCATCTCGAGGAAGGGGCCTGGCTCGGCTGCCGGGTCGGGGTCCGCGCCCTGATCGACGTTTCGGACGGAATCGATTCGGACTTGAGGAGAATCATGGAATCGTCGGGGCGCGGCGCGACCGTCGACCTCGACCGCCTGCCCGTCTCCCCTTCCCTGTTCGCCGTTTGCCGCCGCTATGGCTGGGACCCGCTCGATTTCGCCGTGGCCGGCGGCGAGGACTACTGCCTCCTGACGACGGTCGCGCCCGGCGTATTCCCGTCGATCGCGGCCGGTTTCGGCCGCCGCTTCGGACGCCCTCTGTTTCCGATCGGGCGCATGAGGGCCAAAGGCAAAGACCTCGCCTTCAGGCTTCACGGACGCGTTAAAAAGCTCTCCCAGCGGGGCTTCGACCATTTCGCGCCCGGCCGGCCGACCCCTCCCAAAAAAAGATAAGGAAGCCTCCTCAAGAAGCTCGACCGGAGCTGCACGGCCCTCAAATCGCGTTCCCTGTACCTGAACCGCGAGGGAGAGATCATCCTGACCGTCATCCACCGCAAGCAGCTGGCCGAACTCCGCGATTTCATCAAGCGGACCGCCCATTCGGCCAATTTCCCTCCGTCTATTGACCTTCCGTCGATGCTTGTGTTATGGAGATAGTATGTTGAACTTCGAGCATACCTTCATGGATTTTCTTCTCGAGCATCAGGAGCGCCACAATCGGACCTATCATTTCTTGATCCTGATGAACTCGCTCCTCAACGCCGCCAAGCGCATCCAGTACTACTACCTGACCGGCGCCTTGCGCGGAAACCTGGGATTGGCCGGCTCCGTCAACGTCCAGGGCGAGAACGTCCTCAAGATGGACGAGATCGCCAACGAGGTCGTCAAACATTACTTGAGCCGTTCGGGCCGGGTCATCCAGATCGTCAGCGAAGAGGAAGAGGAGCCTGTCCTGATGAACATCGACGGCGGCCGCTACTTCGTCTACTACGACCCCATGGACGGCTCCTCGAACGTCCCCCACAACCTGCCGATCGGTTTCCTGTTCGGGGTCGCCAAGCGGAACCTGGAGGGCCCCGAGGACCTTCACCTGCGCTCGGGCAGGGAGTACATCGCGGCCGGCATGTTCGTCATCCCGACCGGAACCTTCACGATCGCCCTCCGCCAAGCCGGCTGCTGGCGGTTTCACATCGACGAGATCATGAACTACGTCAAGCCGACCCAGATGACCCTCCCTGATGACAGGAAAAGCTGGGAGATCTCCTACAACTCGGCCAACCGGGAGACCTACGCCCGCGGCCTCCAGGGCTGGCTGGCCGTGAACGAGAAGAAGTACGCCTTCCGTTACCTGGGCGCCCTGGCCGGCGATTTCCACAGAATCCTGACCAACGGCGGACTCTTCATGTATCCGGCCATCGTCAACCATCCCGACCCGAAGAAGAACAAGCCCCAGGGCAAGCTCCGGCTCATGTACGAGGCGGCCGTCACCGCCTTCATGTGCTGCGAAGCGGGCGGGCTGGCCATCGACGAAAACGGACGGGACATCCTGGATCTCGTCCCCGAAAAACCCCATCAGCGGACGGCCCTCTACCTGGGCTCCAAACAGCTCATCCAGGAGGTCCTTGAAGTCCTCACAAAAAAGCCTTGATGCCCGCCCTCCCGGCGAGCCGGCCTTGAGCCACTCCTCCCCCGAGGCCGCCGAGGGGCGCGGTCTTCTGCGCCGCCTGGGACTCCTCGATTCGAGCCTCCTCGTCGTCGGCGCCGTCCTGGGCTCCGGCATCTTCATGACGACCGGGCTCATCGCCGAAACGCTGCCGTCGCCCGGCCTCATCCTTCTCGTCTGGCTGACCGGCGCCCTGATCACGGTCTGCGGCGCGCTGTCTTTCGCCGAGCTGGGCGCCATGTTTCCCGGGTCCGGGGGTCAATACATCTACCTCCGGGAAGCCTACGGCCCCGGCCTCGCCTTCTTCTTCGGCTGGGGGTTCTTTTGGGTCATCGAATGCGGAGGCGTCGCGGCCCTGGCCGTCGGCTTCGCCGACTATCTCGAAGCCCTCCTGCCCGGGTTCGCGCCGGGAGCGTCCATCCTCAAATTCCAGGGGGCCGGGATCTCGTATGTCCTGACCGCGGGTCAGCTCGTGGGCGCCGCCGCGATCATCGCCGTCTCGGCCGTCAACTTTTTCGGCATCCGGATCGGAGTCTTCTTCCAGAACATCTTCGCCGCCTCGCGAACACTGGCCCTGGCCGGCGTGGCCGTTCTCGGCCTCTTGATCGGACGGAAGGCGGGTATCGCATCGAGTTCGGACTTCTTTGGCGGCCTATCCCTGTTCGACTTCAAGGCCTTCGGTTTGGCCGTCCTGACCGTCCTCTGGGCTTACGACGGATGGTACGCGCTCAACTGCACGGCCGAGGAGGTCCGAAATCCGAGAAAAAACATCCCGCTCGGCCTCATCCTGGGAACGCTCATCGTGGCCGCCGTTTACCTCGTCCTCAACGTCGTCTATCTCGCGGCGCTCCCCATGGGCCGGATCAAGGGAACGCTCCGGATCGGAGAGGCCGCCGTCGGCCAGATGTTCGGGACCGGAGCGGCCCGTCTGTTCGCGGGCCTCATCGCCCTCTCGATCTTCGGTTGCCTCAGCGCGTCCATCGTCTACGGACCCCGCGTTTTTTATGCCATGGCCAAGGACGGGCTCTTCTTCAAAAGCCTGGCGTCCATTCATCCGCGTTTCCGGGTGCCCGGCCGGGCCCTGGCCGCCCAAGCGGCTTGGTCCTGCATCCTGTGCTTGTCCGGGACCTTCAAGACACTGATCGAGTACGACGTCTTCGCCCTCGTCCTTTTCTTCGCCCTGACCGGGCTCGCCGTCATCGTCCTCCGTTTCCGCCGCCCCGAGGCGGCCCGTCCCTACCGCGCCTGGGGCTATCCCGTCCTTCCCGTCGTTTTTATCCTGGCCAACCTCGCCGTGTTCTTGATCACGCTCTGGATGCAGCCGCTCCAGTCCCTGCTCGGATGCCTCGTCCTTGCCGCCGGCATCCCCGCCTATTTCTTCTGGCGCAACGCCCAAAAGCACCGGTCCTAAATTCTCTTACCTACTCGAACCTTTATTGACATCCCGGCCGGAGCGGGGCTATTCTCTATCTTGAACTCGTTTATCCATGGGGAAGCGTTTTTTGGAGACATTCTTGTGAACCACAGCGAAATCGTCAGCTTCATCTGGGGAGTAGCCGACCTTATCCGCGACACGTTCAAACGCGGCAAGTACCAGGACGTCATCCTGCCGCTCACCGTCCTCCGCCGCCTGGACTGCGTCCTTGCCCCGACCAAGCCGCGCGTCCTCGAAACCCAGGCCAAACTCAAAAACAGGAAACTCGAAAACCTCGACCCCCAGCTCCGCAAAGCCGCCGGCTTCGCCTTCTACAACACCTCCCGCTACGATGTCGAGAAGCTCCTGGCCGACGCGCCCCATCTGGCCGCCAACCTGCGTAACTACATCGCCGGCTTCAGCCCGAACATGCGCGAGGTCCTCGAGAAATTCGACTTCGACAACACGATCTCCAAGCTCGACGAAGCGGGACTGCTCTTCCAGGTGCTGGAACGCTTCAAAAACGTCGACCTCCACCCCGATAAAGTCGAAAACCCCACCATGGGCACGATTTTCGAGGAGCTCATCCGCAAGTTCAACGAAGCCCTGAACGAAAACCCGGGCGAGCACTTCACCCCGCGAGACGTCGTCCATCTCATGGCCGACCTGCTCCTGGCCGGCGACAAAGACCGTATCCGCCGCAAAGGCGCCGTCGTCTCGATCTATGACCCCTGTTCCGGATCGGGCGGCATGCTGACGACCACGAAAGACCATATCCTCGCCGGCCGCCGCAAGAACGGTACCCTCATCCGCGAGCCGCTCAATCCCGCGGCCGGCGTCCACCTCTTCGGGCAGGAAGTGAACCCCGAGACCTTCGCCGTCTGCAAGTCGGATCTGTTCATGAAATCGGCCGACGGCCTGGACGCCGAGAATATCGCCTTCGGCAGCACGCTCTCGAACGACCGTCATTCCGGCCGCTCGTTCGATTACCTGATCGCCAATCCCCCCTACGGCAAGGACTGGAAGCGTGACGAGGAAGCCGTCACCGCCGAGCACGAGCGCGGGCCGGCGGGCCGCTTCGGCCCGGGCCTGCCCCGGATCAGCGACGGCCAGATCCTCTTCCTCCTCCACATGATCGCCCATATGAAAGAACCCAAGGAGGGCGGCTCGCGCGTCGCCATCATCATGAACGGATCGCCCCTCTTCACGGGAGACGCCGGAAGCGGCGAGAGCGAGATCCGTCGCTTTGCTCTTGAAAACGACCTGCTCGAGGCGCTGATCGCGGTTCCGGAACAGCTCTTCTATAATACCGGAATCGCCACCTATATCTGGGTCCTCACCAACCGCAAAGCCAAAAAACGCAAGGGCAAGGTCCAGCTTATCGACGCGACATCCTTCTGGGTGCCGATGCGGAAAAGCCTCGGCGACAAGCGACGCGAGATCCCTCCGGAGAAGGCCGAAGAGATACTCAGGCTTCTCGGCGCTTTCGAGGAGGGCAAGTTCGTCAAGATCTACCCGACGACGCATTTCGGTTTCCGTAAGGTCACTATCGAGCGGCCCCTTCGCCTCAATTTCCATGCGAGCCCGGAGCGTATTGCTCGGCTTGAGGAAGAGCGGGCTTTTCAGAATTTGGCCCAATCAAAGAAGAAGGGCGCGGCCGCGGCCAAAGAACAGGCCGAAGGGCGGG
>JALHUR010000035.1 GCA_022867325.1 Candidatus Aminicenantota bacterium
AACTGCGCCGGGTGGGGACGCCGGGGCCGAAGGTCAGCGGCATCGACGAGTTGTCCGTCCGCAAGGGCCACACCTACCGCATCATCGTCAGCGATCTGGTAAGGGAGCGTCCTATCTGGTTCGGGGGGAACGACCGTTCGGAGGTCAGCATGGACCTGTTCTTCAAGGAGTTGGGTGAAAAGAAGAGCCGGGGCATCCAGCGCAGAGCATACGGCCTTAGAGACGAGGAGTACCTCCGCTTCAAGATCCTCACCGGCATGCTCCCGGCAATATGAAAATGCCATCAATTCACCCACTCACTTTGGAGAAGAGCCAATATATACAAACTCTCTGGCTAGTCAAAAGAGCTCTGGTTGGATGATTCGAAACCAGGCTACGGTTTCCTGGTAGTCGCAACCTTTAGGTTGCGCTTGGCAAGACGCAGGCTAAAGCCTGCGGCTACCACAGATTACTAGTCGAGGAACGGTGCTTGCATAAACTTCTATTCTCGCGGCTGTATCTATCCGATCATCTTCTCCTCTGCCCTCTCCCTCCAAAGAGAAAGAAGGAAGGAGGTGCGATGAATCACGCCGCACCCTTATCGCCCAGCCCCGATTGTATCTAAGTCAGTTCACTATTTTGTAAAAGCTTTGAGGCAGGCGTTGGTGTTGGTGTTGCCACCCCCCCAACCGCAGATATCGTGCCAAGTCGTACCGTCTGCGCTGGCAAAGCTCTGCCCCAATTTTGCCTTGGCTTTGCTGCTGTAATTAACTATGGGATATTCTACGGGAATGGGATAATAATAATCTTTTGTTGTTAGTTTGACGACAACCGAGAATTTCTTCCCTTTTGTGATAGCCGGAAACGTGCTCAACGGAACGGTGAAATAGCCGGGTGAAGTTATCGTACCTTTTTTGTTTGCGGCCTTTTGGCCGCTCGTCGGTTTATTGGCGGATACGTTGGTATAGATCGAGATATCATAAACATTGGAAGAGGTTGAACTCGTATAGAAGCTTACTGCTTTTATAGAGCCAGCAGCACTAGCCGTAAATATATTGGCAAACCAGGCTGTTGAATTGCCAGTCCAACCTATTCCGTTAACCCAGCCAAGGTCGTCATATCCATAATTTGTTTTATAATTGGTCACAGGCTCGGCCTGGAACACGCTGTTGAAACTCTCCTTTCCAAAATATTTATCATAGTAGGAAACATAGAAATATCCGCTCTGCCCCCAGGTTGCGCCCCAGCTATTCCTGACAATAAATGCGCCGTTTCCTGAAGGAGCTGAGTTAAATTTACTTTTTGAAAAATTGTCATCCCAGCCTACAATCGTCACACTGTGCCCGCCCTCGTTAGTCCCTTCGTTATAATAAGCGTAATTAATTTCTTTGTAACAGCTGTCTACCCATTTCATGGAGACATAAACAGCCCCATATTTCATAACGGCGCTCTTAATTTCCGAATTGTCGGTTGAACTTAACCTTCGGGGAAGCCAGATCACATTCTGCACGTGTTTTTTGGGAGTTAGTCCGTCAACCGGAAGATACACATAGCGATCATCGGTTTCATTAATGGGTCCGAGCCATCTTGCCAGGTAGGCTGTCGACATAAAGATATTCCCCCCATCGCAGGGTTTAGAATCGAACCCATGATGGTCTATGAGATTTTGCTCGGAGAAATCCCGGGTTGCTCCGGGCCTAAGAAATGATTCCAAAGAGCCATAAGTGGCAAAGGCCCAGGAGGAATCGCAAGTCCCCTGGTCTTTGACCGGAGTGAGCTTATTTTTGGTCCTCAAGTCGTAGGTCGACGGCAGAGCATAGTCAATGGAGTGAATGGCAGGGAGGCTATGGAGTTGAGAAAGGTCAAGAGGGGCGGGCAACAGTCCTAGAGGATGGCCGCTTGCCGTGTATTGAATCCGGGACCTTCCCATCTCTCTTTCTTTGAGGTACCTAACAAACTCGGGATTAAGGGGGGCAGCTTTGAGCATCGGATGTTGCTCCCCGAAAGTCCCCGATGACATCAGGAAAATCGTTCCAGCTGAAAGTGAGAACAAAAAGAATCCCAGAACAAGGATCCTGACATGAGATACTTTACTTTTTTTAATCAAGTTCTTCCTCCTTATTTCTTATTTATACGCTTACACCCCTTGTCTTCAAAAGTCAATCATTTTTGGGGGGATTTTAGGGTTGAATTTCAGTAGTGTCCAGTTAGCGAAATTGAAAAATCTCCCATTATGCACGTCATTGTTCATATCCTTCAATCGCTCGCTCTCTCGATGATTTCGCGACATGTCCCCGAATTTCCGTTTGATTTCCGCCGACCGTTTCATTAGTATTAGGATTTCTCGATCGGAGGTTCACGTGAGCACGCTCATTTACTTGGACAACGGGGCCACATCCTTTCCCAAGCCCCCGGAAGTCTACGATTTCATGGATCACTTCTATAGGAACTTCGGCGTCAATCCCGGCCGTTCCGGCTACGATCTTTGCGTCGAGACGGGCGAGCTCGTTGAGAACACGCGGAAGATGCTGACCCGGTTCTTTAACGGCGCTGACCCGAACCGTCTGTGCTTCAGCTACAATTCCACCGACGCCCTGAACCTGATCATCTTCGGGATGCTCAAGCCCGACGACCACGCCGTGACCACGACGCTCGAACACAACTCCGTTCTCCGGCCGCTCTATCACCTCTCCCGGACCGGGGTTGAGGTCGACTATGTGCCCTTCGACAAGGCAGGGTTCGTTGACCCCGATGATTTTCCCAAACGGTTCAAGAAGAACACGAAGCTCGTGATCATCAATCATGCCTTCAATGTGATCGGCACGATCCAGCCCATCAGGGAGATCGGAAGGCACTGCCGGGAGCACGGCGTCCCGTTCGCGATCGATGCCTCTCAATCGGCAGGAAACGTCCCGGTCGACATCGAGGACGCCTTTGTGGACGTTGTCGCTTTCACGGGCCACAAATCGCTCCTCAGACCGACCGGCATCGGAGGCCTTTACGTCCGGGAAGGGATCGAAATCCGCCTGACAAGAGCCGGGGGAACCGGGGTCCGCTCCGCCGTGCGGACACACCTCGAGGAGTATCCCTACCGACTTGAATACGGGACGCTTAACGTGCTCGGCGTCGCCGGCTTGCACGCCGGCGACGCCGAACCCGCCCGTTCTGGGCCGGTCGGTCCGGGGCTGGGCCTCATTGATCTTGAGGTTCCGGCCCTTGAGGTCCTTGCCGTTGAGCGCGGAGATGGCCTTCAGGACCTCGTCCTCCTCGGCCATCCCCACGACAAGATTACCCCTTACCCTACATATTATTGACAACATCATAAATGTAGGGTAAGATACCCTCATGGAAGACCTCAAGGATACGCTCAGCGAGAACGCCGACTTCTATCGGGAACAGGAAAGGAAGATTGCCGCGCGGCTGGCCCTGCTTCCCAAGGGCCGCATTCGGTCGAAGAAGATCGGCAGCGAAGTTTATTACTATCTTCAGTATCGAAAGGGCCGCTCGGTGAAAACCGACTACATCGGCAAAGAGGTGCCTCGCGAGCTGCGCGACAACCTGGCGGAAAGGGATCGCCTGGAGAAGGAACTGCCCCGTGTCCGCGAAGGATTGCGGCTCCTCAGGTCGGTTCGAGGAGGAGAACTCGATCTCGCAGACCCCCTGCTCGCGATTTTCCGCGGCATGACCGAGCAGAAATTATGGGATGCCGGGTTCGAAATTATCGGAAGCTGGTGTTTTCTTCTCTATCAAAAGCACCTGCCGATGGAAAAATACCCCCTGAAAACAGAAGACCTGGATATTCTCGTGCCCCGGCCGTTCAAGGGTCGAGCCTTTAACCTCAGCGGGTTCTTACAGCGTCTGGGGTTCAGCCAGCATTTCAACCCGGACGGTTCCATGTTTTTCACGGGGAATAGAATGAAAGTCGAGTTCGTATCTCGGGAGCGGAGGAACGGCACTCTCCCCCCTCGGCACATTAAAGAGATCGCCCTCACTCCGCAGGAATTGAGGTTCCTCGATATCCTCTTTGCCGATCCCATAATCTTGAAATTGGGCAGAGGGATTCGGGCCAAGGTGCCCAGTCCATCAGCCTTCCTTCTGCATAAGTTGTTCATCGCCGCGCGACCGGAGCGCCGGATCAAGAGGGAAAAGGACATCCGGCAGGGGATCTATACCGGCAAATACGTATTGACCGAAAAGTCTGAAACAGCCCGATTGTTGGGTCTCTGGGGCGGCTTGGGGGGAAAATGGAAGGCCCAGATAAGGCAATCGCTGGCAAAAGCCGGGGATATCGTGCCGCTTGAGCAGGGCGTCATCCGACGGCTGCAGGTTTTGTTGCAGTAATCTACCCTACAAATCACGCACTGCGAATAAATGTAGGGCAAGCTCCTGGATAGGCGCCTACGACAACATTCGTTTCCCTGCATAAGGCATTAAGGACTGACCCCCCAACAAAAAAAAGGGCGGACGTCCCTTCCCGGGAAATCCGCCCTTGAAGAATTCGCTTCTTAAACTAAGCGATCAGTACCGGTCGTTTCGACCTGTACTCATGAGTCCGTGCTAACGGATCATGAGTGCGGCCGCTGCCGAATCTGCAGCTAAAGCGTCAGTACCGGCCGCCGCCGCCGCCGCCGCGGCCGCCGCGGCTGCCGCCGCCGCCGCCGAACCCGCCGGTGCGGGGACGGTCGGTCCGGGGCTGGGCCTCATTGATCTTGAGGTTCCGGCCTTTGAGGTCCTTGCCGTTGAGCGCGGAAATGGCCTTGAGGGCCTCTTCCTTCTCGGGCATCTCGACGAAGCCGAAGCCCCGCGATTCGCCCGAATACTTGTCCTTGATGACCGACGCCGTCTGGACCGCGCCGTGCTGGCTGAACAGGTCCTTGAGGTCCGCTTCGGTCACGTTGAAAGAGAGGTTGCCGACATAGATGTTCATACTCGTCTCCTTTGACGAAGGGTCCGCACTCATGGAGCCGTTGACACGGTCTCATGAGTACAGCCCCAAGGGTCCGCCCGGGAGGCACCCGGCCGTCCCTAAAGAAAAGATGCCGATCGTAATAAAGGAGAGGAGTATGCGACCGATCAGGGCCCGCGCCCCTTCATCCTTTATCCGTCTCGCGCGCGAAACATAAGAAATAAAACCCGGCAACGTCCTACTCTCCCACCAGGCTGCCCTGGCAGTACCATCGGCACTAGAGGGCTTAAC
>JALHUR010000376.1 GCA_022867325.1 Candidatus Aminicenantota bacterium
CCATGAGTGTCGAGGGGTTGACAATTCCTACATGAATAGTATAATATAGTCATGATCACGAAGAAAAAAACGTCATTGCTGATCGGATTGGCCCTCGGCCTATCGCTCGGATTGGCCGTTCCGTCGGGGGCGGTCTTGAATATCTCGAATTCCCCCCAAACGTTTTCGACCTGTCCCCGGATCGCCGTCGATTCCCGCGGAGTCGTCCATGTCATTTGGGCCGAGATGTACTCGAGCTTTACGGGCGACTGCTTCTACCTGCGGTCCGAGGATGCGGGGAGGACCTGGGCGAAGCCGGTCAATTTGAGCCGGAACTCGAAAGTCTACGCCTACGGGGAGCGGATCTGCGACGTCGATGTCGACGGGCTCGGCCGCGTCTACGCGGTCTGGATCGAAAGCAACGTTCTTAAGCTGGCCCGGTTCGTCGACGGGAATTGGAAAGACGCGGTCACCGTCGCGTCGGCCCGGGCCAACATGAACACGCCCAAAATCGCCGCCAACCCTCAGGGCGACCTCCATCTAGCATGGTGGACGGAGGATGGAACCGTCTTCGCCCGCTCCGAGGTCGGGGGCGCCTGGGAGGATGTCCGGGCCCTGAGCGTTCCCGGCTTGAGATCGAAATTTACCGACATCGGTGTCGGTCCTCGGTCCGTGTACCTGGCCTGGATGGAGGGAGCCGGCGGGGGGTACCGGTCCGTCTATGCGTGGCGGTCCGTCGACGCCGGATCCAAATGGAGCGCGACCGCAACCCTTCCCTCGACCGGAAATGAAGAGCAGCATCCCATTGTCGTCGTGGACTCGAACGACCAGCCCCACATCGTTTGGTCTCCGGAATTGACGGGGGGTGGCGTCCGCTACGTCGCCTACACTCGCTGGGCGGGCGGAGGGTTCACCGCTCCCGAGCCGATTTCCTCGGAGAACATTATCCACTATCCCTCGCTCGCGGTCAGCGGCCGGACGCTTTTCGCCTGCTGGCAGGTTGGGAGCTATCGGGCCGGCCGCGCGATCGGATTTAATATTCGCAGCGAGGGCGTCTGGAAAGGAGAAGAGTTCGTGCCCGGCTCCCGCGGTTCAACGTTCTCGGACATAGGCGCCGGCCCCTCGGGAGACAATGTCTATGTCGTCTGGGACGCGTCGAACGACATCTTTATCGCCAACGTCGTGGAATCCCCGCACAACCTTCCTCCCGTTGCCGGTTTTACGGCGGCGCCGGCCTCGGGGGATTATCCGTTGGATGTGAAGTTCGACGCGTCCGCGTCGTACGATCCCGACGGTAAGATTGTCGCCTACGACTGGGCATTCGGCGACGGCAAGACCGGAGAGGGGAAGACCGTCCGCCATACTTACGCCAGGAAGGGCCGCTTCACGGCCCAACTGACGGTCAAGGACGACCAAGGAGCGCAGGGGACGGCGACCCGGACGGTCGAAGTCAACAAGCCGAACGTCCCGCCCGAGGCCCGGTTCACGTTTTCCCCTAAGACAGGGGATACGCCGCTTGAGGTGGCTTTCGACGCTTCAGGATCGCGGGATTCCGACGGCCTGATCGTCGCCTATGAGTGGTCGTTCGGGGACGGGGAGACGGGATCGGGGAAGGCGATCAAACACGCGTATCGGAATGCCGGGACGTTCGAAATCCGGCTGGCCGTCGAAGACGACTGCGGCGGCCGGGGACAGGCTTCCCGGACGATAACGGTCCTGAAGCCGAATGTCCCGCCCGTCGCGGAGTTCAGTTTCTCGCCGTCGACCGGGATTTCGCCGCTGGACGTCGGGTTCGACGCCTCGGCCTCGCGCGATTCCGACGGCCGGATCGTATCCTACCTCTGGGATTTCGGGGACGGCGTCGCGGGTTCGGGCCGGGCCGTCCGGCACACGTATAGGAAGAAAGGGACTTACACGGCCCGCCTGACGGTCAAGGACGACCGCGACGGCCTGGCCGTGAAAGAAGCCGCCCTTAACGTCCTGAATCTATTCCCTCCTTTGAATATTCGATGGGAAACGGTCGCCGACAGGGCGCTTTTTTATACGCGTTACATCACGGACGTCCGCTGGGAGAAGAACCCGGCCAACGACTCGATCGCAACCATCGTCGGGTACCGGGTCTACCGGAAAAAATCCGAGGAGGCGGCGACGGCCTACCGGCTGATCGAAGAAGTTGACGCCGGTATCTATGCCTATCGCGATTACGATGTCGAAGGCATCGGTCTCTATACGTATACCGCTACGGCCGTCGACAGCCAGGGCCACGAGAGCCCGATCGAGTCAAACCCTCGAGTCCCCGGCATGAATGCTGGGGCTTGATCAGGTTTAACCCTGAGCCACGCTTCTCGTCCCAGCCTTGCAGCACTCAGGGCTTCCATGAGTGCCGCCCTGAAGGGCGGGGCTTCGCGTCGGCGAACGGGTGATCGGCTCAGGCTAAATCGCGCAGGGCCGCCGTCAGGAACGTCCAGAATTCTTCGACGGTCTTGACGTTGCAATGCTCCTCGGGCGAGTGGGGGTGCTCGATGGTCGGCCCGAACGAGATCATATCCATCCCGGAATGCTTCTCGCCGATGATCCCGCACTCCAGCCCGGCGTGGACGGCCTTGATCTCGGGCTCCTTGCCGACGACCCTGGTGTGGACCACTTTGAGCTTCTTGAGGAGCTGCGACTGGAGGTTGGGCATCCAGCCCGGGTAGCCTTCGAGGAAGGTGATGCGCGTGCCGGCCAGCTCGCTCACGACCCGGATGACGTCGCGGACGGACTCGAGGGCCGAGGCGATCGAGCTCCGGCTCGAGCAATGGATCTTGGCCTCCTCCCGGCTTGTCCGGACGATGGTCAGGTTGGTCGACGTTTCGGTCAGGCCCGGGATCTCGGGATGCATGGAGATGACGCCGTGGGGGAGCGCCAGGAGAAGGTTCAGGAAGGCGTCCCGTGACGTCGCCGAGCGGGCGATTAGGGCCGCGAAAGCGGCCAGGTGCATTCAATTTCTGCCTGGGTCCTTTTGGATGTCCCTCATCGCCAGGTCGTTTTCACCATCCCCAAGACGCTGCGGATATTTTTCAAGTACAAACGCCGGTTGCTGGGCGACCTCTGCCGCCACGCGCTCCGGGCCTTGAGCCGGTATGTCGAGGTGGTGACCGAGACCACGCTCACACCCGGGGTCATCGCCGCCATCCAGACCTTCGGGAACCGCATCAATTTTCATCCCCGCCTCCATTTCCTGGCGACCGAGGGCGGGATGGACGAGATGGGCGTCTTCCATATGATCCCGCGCCTCGACGACGCACGACTGGCTGAGCTCTTCGCCCGGGAGGTCCTGGGATTTCTCGTTGGCCGGGAGATGCTGAGTCCGGAATGGGCAGAACGTTTGCTTTCCTGGCGGCACACGGGGTTCAATGTCCACAGTCTCGTCCGGGCCAAGACCAAGCTCGAGGCCTAGCGGGTGGGTAAGTACATGCCTACCCTCTTTGGCGGCCTTGCGCAGCTCGCCCAGGTAGATCAGCGCCTCCTCTTTGGTGGTCCCGGCGTATCGTCTCACCCGCTTGTAGTTGATCGTGATTTCAGTTTGCCAGTGGGCGGGCTTCTCCCTCCCCTTCTTGTCCTTCGCGGCCGGGACGTAGACCAAGTTCGGATGTGTTTTCCTCATTCCATCCTCCTCGCCCTCTCCAAAAAGGCCTCAATGATCGGGAGCGCCAAAAGGCTGGGCTTGTAAATTCCCCGAAGCCAGCCACCCACGGTCTGATCGTGAACTCCCAGCTCCTTGGCCAGCCTGTCTTGACTCCAGCCCGATGCCTTCTTAAACGCCGCAAGCTCTTTGACCGCTTTTTCCTTCCTGTCCATGCCCATAGTATAACCCTATGTATAATTTTATGTAAAGAGCTTGTTTCCTTTCTTATCGGAAGCCGGGCGGATCGACGGCCAGCCCCCTCAAGTCGCCTATCCGGAAGTCCTGATGGCCGCCGAGGCCTCGGCTGAATAATTTTCGTGATTCTCTCTCTGCCCAGGCCTGGAGGTCTGACTGATTTCCGGAGCTTCTAGGGTCGCGGCCGTTTCCTTCCCCATATCCCTGCTCTCCAAAGCCGGCGTTGACAGGGTTTAATGCCTCGACCTATACTAACTCATGATGGTCATCGGGGTTAGGGAGGCAAAAAATGCGGCCGCCGACAGCGGACCTAAACCAAGTTCTTATATTTTCGATACTTTAGCTTATCATTCCCATTTTTCACCCATTCGCCGACGCCACCCCGCTTTGAAAAGCGGGGCTAAAAATCGGAGCCCCGCCTTTCAAGGCGGGGATGAGAAGCGAGGCTCAGGGTTAATCCTTTACAAGCCCCGTCCTTCAGGCCGGGGAGTCGAGGATTTGACTACATAAGGAGATTTTAATGAAAAAGTTTTGGATTTTAATGATTGTTCCACTCATACTTTTGGCCGTTTGCGGACAAAGCTATGCAAAACTCGAAAATATGGAGCCTTCAGTATCAGAGGAGGGATACTGGGAACTTAAATCCGTTGAGATCCCCAAACCGCTGGGTAAAGAACATGAACTAGGTACTCTTTCTCGCGGGCACGGAACATATCAATTCACATACACGGCAGAAATTGGAGTCTTCAACTATCAATGTTCCTATTCCTGGACTGAGCCGCAAAAACGCTATAAAGCAGGACGAGGCGTTGATCTTTCCATTAGCATCGAAATCGTTCCCGGTGGATATGTTTGGGTAAGTCGCGGTCCCGAATCTATGCACAATTATATTATTGCAGGTTTTGAACCGGGAAAGGCATTAAGGAGTTCGCAAAATGTTGCTGATGTCCGTGTTTTGACCTCCCAGGGTGAAATTATCGATCAGAGCGAGTCTCGTCAGGTCTCTGGTAAATTTCCTTTAGGAAGTAAAGGTGATAGGTTATCGCTCTATGTTAGTTGTTATCCTGTTGGCACGGTTTGGTACAAATATGAATGGGTGGAACCGACGCCTGTCATGGAAGGGTCATTCTGGGAACTGACTTCCGTTGATATCCAAAAAGCGACGGATACCAGTAGTTCTCAATCCATTCTCGAGCGAGGCAGAGGAGAATACAAAACATTTGACGATAATGAGAAGTTCAGAGTGTCTTATTCCTTTGCTGAACCGGGAGATCGATCTTATGCAGGACAGAGCGTTGATATCACGCTGAGCGTTCGAATAGAAGAGTACATCTGGAAGGGCCAATTCAATCATATGGGAGGGAGGATTGATGCGGGTTTTTTGCCGGGCATATCGTTGAAGAATCCGAAGGGTTTATGGGCTGCCGGAGTTAGTGCCGTGAATGGCAAGATTGTCGTAGGGAGCGACTCTTTAACCGTAGCGGGCAAATTTCCGCCGGGACGGAAAGACGGTAAGGAAATTTTTTATATCCAATGTGATAAAGTCGGGAAGATCTTATACCATTATCGATGGGTGGATGGGGATTGAAATAGCCGGGCGAAGGTACATAAAATCATACATCACGGACGTCCGCTGGGAGAGGAACCCGGCCAACGACTCGATCGCATCCATCGTGGGCTACCGGGTCTACCGGAAAAAATCCGAGGAGGCGGCGACGGCCTACCGCCTGGTCGAAGAGCTTAACGCCGGAATCTATGCCTATCGCGATTACGATGTCGAAGGCATCGGTATCTATACGTATACCGCTACGGCCGTCGACAGCCAGGACCACGAGAGCCCGATCGAGTGAGCGGCTCAGGCTAAATCGCGCAGGGCCGCCGTCAGGAACGTCCAGAATTCTTCGACGGTCTTGACGTTGCA